>CAZKLI010000222.1:0-4328 GCA_964553575.1 uncultured Chromatiales bacterium | reverse complement strand
GCTCGATTTGCGAATAATCGGCCGCGAGCAAGCGGCAGCCCTCGGGCGCGATGAACGCCCGGCGGATTTTTCTTCCTTCGGGCGTGCGTATCGGGATGTTCTGAAGATTCGGGTCGGACGACGACAGCCTGCCGGTGGCGGTGACCGCCTGATGATAGGAAGTGTGGACGCGGCCGGAATCCGGGTCCACCATCCGGGGCAGCTTGTCGGTGTAGGTTGACTTCAGTTTTCTCAAGGTCCGGTAGTCGAGTATCAGGCCGGGCAATTCAAACCCTTGGGACAATAAATCATGAAGCACGTCCTCGGCCGTTGACGGCAGTCCTTTCGGCGTCTTTTTTCCCGATGCCGGCAAGCCGAGGTCTTCAAACAGGATCTCGCGGATCTGCACCGGGGAATCGAGGTTGAATTCCCGCCCCGCCGCCTTGTGTGCTTTCGCTTCGAACTTGACGATGCGTTTTTCCAATTCGGTGCTCTGGGCTTCAAGAACCGACGCGTCTATCAGCACGCCGCAGCGTTCGACGTCCGACAGCACCGGCACCAGCGGAAGTTCCATTTCCTCGTACAGTTTTTTCTGCGCCTGGTCGAGTTCGGGCCAGAGACGTTGGTGCAGGCGCAAGCTGATATCGGCGTCCTCGGCTGCGTAGCGGCACGCGGGTTCAAGGGCGACTTGGTTGAACGGTTTTTGTTTAACCCCCTTGCCCGCGACGTCCTCGTAGCGCACCGTTGCGACCCCGAGGTATTTTCCGGCCAAGCCGTCCAGGTCATGGCGGCTCGCCACCGAGTTGTGAACGTAAGACTCGAGCATCGAGTCGTAGCGGATACCGCGCAGGTCAACGCCGTGGTTGGCGAGAACGTTGCGGTCGTATTTCAGATGATGGCCGGTTTTCTCGACGTCCGGGTTCTCGAGCAGGGGCTTCAACGCACCGAGCACCTCGTCTTCCGACAACTGGACCGGCGCGTTTTCGTAATCGTGACCGAACGGCACGTAAGCGGCTTCTTCCGGTTGCGTCGAGAATGAGATCCCGACGACTCGCGCCTGCATGTAGTTCAAACTCGTCGTCTCGGTGTCGAGCGCGAAGCCGCCGGCGCTTTCCAGTTTCTTCAGCCAGCGTTTGAAGCTTTTCTTGTCCAGGATCAATTCATAGTTTTGTGCGGGCGCCGCCGCGTGTTCTTGACCTGTTTCTTGGGCCGGCGTTTCGTCCAAGTCCCTGAGCCACGTCTTGAAACCGGATTCGGTATAAAGGCGGCGCAGCTTGTCGTAGGCGGGCGCTTTCGGCTTCAGTTCGCTGAATTCAACCGGGACGTCCAAGTCGCGTTTAATCGTTACAAGTTCCTTGGACAAAGGCAGCCGGTCACGCGCCTGTCTGAGGTTTTCACCGGCCTTGCTTTTGATTTCTCCTGCGCGCTCGGTCAAGGCGTCGAGGGTTTTGTACTGCGCCAGCCACTTGGCGGCGGTTTTGGGGCCGACGCCCGGCACCCCCGGAACGTTGTCGGATTTGTCGCCGGTCAGCGTCAGATAATCGACAACTTGCGCGGGTTCAACTCCCATTTTCTTCACGACCCCCCCGGCGTCGAGATATTCGTCTTTCATCGTGTTGAGCAGCGTGACCCCGTCGCACACGAGCTGGGTTAAATCCTTGTCTCCGGTTGATATCAGAACTTCCATCCGTCTGTTTTTCGCTTCCAGCGCCATCGTTCCGATGACGTCGTCGGCTTCCACCCCTTCGATTTGGATTATCGGGTAGCCCAAGGCTTCGATCAGCTCGAAAAGAGGGGGGATCTGCCGGCTGAGGTCTTCCGGCATCGGCGGGCGGTTGGCTTTGTATTCGGGGTAAATTTCATGCCGGAAAGTTTTGCCCTTGGCGTCGAACACGACGGCGAAGTAATCGGGTTTCTTGTCCGCAAGCAGTTTCTTCAGCATGTTGACGACGCCGTAGATTACGCCCGTCGGCTGCCCCTGCGGGCCGCTCAGGGGCGGCAGCGCGTGGAAAGCGCGGTACAGGTAGGAAGACCCGTCAACCAGGACGATGTTTTTTCCGCTGTTCACGTTCGTTTTTTCGCTCGTCTAACCGGTCGGATGCCGTGAATTATAGTCCGCCGCCGTCGCGGCGGCTTTCGGCTTTGCCGCCTTGCTTCGGCGTCCGTGTTTCGGCGTCCGTCGCTTCGCCGCCCGCTTCATGACCGCTTTCCGGGGCGTGAAAATTCTTCATGGAAGCGGAGTTCGATGCGATATAATTTCGGCCTCGGCCCGAACCCGCTTCTTGCAGCTTTGCCTTGTGCCGAAATTACCGGCGCCGAAGCCGGGTTCGGCGCGGTGAGGAGACTTCCTGAATGAAGTCGTCTCTGAAGCCGCATGCACGGCCGGCTCGCCTAACGTTCGCCTACCATGTCCGTCTATACCGTCGTCAGCGAATCCGAAATGAAAGAATTTCTGCGTCGTTACGACGCGGGCTCTTTGACCGCCTACAAAGGCATCAACGAAGGCATCGAAAACACCAACTATTTTGTCGATACCGGCGGCGGCGCTCTCGGGAGCGGCCGTTACGTCCTGACGATTTTTGAATGGCAGACGCCGTCCGAACTGCCTTATTTCCTGGACCTGATGGCGTACTTGGCCGACGCGGGGCTGTCGTGCCCGCACCCCGTCGCCGACCGGCAAGGAACTTACCTGCAGACCCTGCACGGCAAGCCGGCGGCGTTGATAACCCGGCTCGCCGGCGGCAGCGTTCATTCCCCGGCCCCCGACCATTGCAGGCAAGTCGGTTCGGTGCTCGCCGCGCTGCACGAGACGGCGTCCGGTTTCGCGCGCAGCCATCCCAACAAGCGAGGCGGGCTTTGGCGAAGAAGTTACGCCGAAAAAATCACGCCGAAGCTTCCCGGCGACGACGCACGGTTGTTGCGCGGCGAAATCGGTCACCACAAGGATTCGTTTCCGAACGGCATCCCCCGCGGCACGATCCACGCCGACTTGTTCCGGGACAACGTATTGTTCGACGAAGACCGCCTGTCCGGGGTCATTGATTTTTACTACGCGTGCGACGGCGCGTTGATTTACGACCTTGCAATCACGGTCAACGACTGGTGCTCTCGCGGGGACGGCTCGTTGGACGACCGAAAATACCGGGCTCTGGTCGGCGCCTACGCGGCGCGCCGGGCGTTCTCGAAAGCGGAAAGCGAGGTTTGGCAAGACGCCTTGCGCCGCGCCGCGCTCAGGTTCTGGTTGTCGAGGCTGCACGACGCGCATTTTCCGAAAGTGGGGCACATCACGCACGTCAAGGACGCCGACGTGTTCAAGAACGTCCTCTTGCACAGAAAGCGCGGCGTTCCGCCGCTGTGTTGAATATGGACGTTTTGGCGCGACGCCTTGAAATGCTCGCCGTTTGGTGCGGTCGCGTGTTTCCGTGGCTGATATTGCCTTTGGCGGTGCTGACTTTCGGCAGCGTCGTCATGCGTTACGGTTTTGACTTCGGCCGTATCGCTCTGCAGGAGGCCAGCACCTATCTGCACTCGTTCATTTTGATGCTGTGCATGAGCTACACCCTGCACCGCAACGGGCACGTGCGGGTGGATATTTTCTACAACAAAATGTCGCGGCGAAAACGCGCCGCCGTGGACCTCGCCGGCGCCGTGCTGTTTTTGGTGCCGGTGTCCCTCACGGTCTTGGTGTCGAGTTGGGGCTACGTCGCGCAATCCTGGCTCTCACTTGAGGGATCGCACGAAGCCGGCGGGTTGCCGCTGGTGTTTTTGCTCAAGACCCTGATTCCCCTGATGGCGGCGTTGCTGCTGGTTCAGGGCGTCGCCGATATCATTCGCAACGCCAAAGTCGTCAGGGGCGCTTGACGGTGGCTTTTCTTCTGTTTGCCGCGGTTATTCTGCTGACGCTTGCCGGTTATCCCGTCGCTTTCACTCTCGCCGGCGTGTCTTTGCTGTTTGCGTTTGCGGGAGCCGCCGCGGGCGTCTTCGAGCCTGGATTGCTGCAGGCCCTCAACAGCCGCATCTACGGAATCATGACCAACGGCCAGCTGATCGCCGTGCCGCTGTTTATATTCATGGGTGTTACGATGCAACGCAGCCTCATCGCCGAGAACCTGTTGCTGGCTCTGGGCGCTCTTCTGTCCCGCCTGCGCGGCGACCTCGGTATCGCGGTGGTGCTGGTCGGCGCCTTGCTCGCCGCCAGCACCGGCATCGTCGGCGCCACGGTCGTGACCATGGGGTTGTTGTCGTTGCCGGCGATGCTCAAACGCGGTTACGACCCCAAGATCGCTTGCGGCGCAATCTGCGCCGCGGGAACGCTTGGGCAGATCATTCCGCCTTCCCTGGTCTTGATC
>CAZKLI010000221.1:0-2738 GCA_964553575.1 uncultured Chromatiales bacterium | reverse complement strand
CGCCGTCGCCGCGCAAGCCGGGTATCGCCGGGGACGCTTCGACGTTGGACGAAAAAATCGTCGCGCATTCGGACGCGACGCAAGTCCGTGAGTTGATCGATTTTCTTGTGCCGCACGGCTGGCGCGTGCATTTCGACGTCGAGGCGTCGCAGCTCGACCGCGAAATCGTCTTCCACGCCGAGACCACGCGCCGTCGTGCACTCGACCAGCTGTGTTTGAGCCTCGGGTTGAAAGGCATTTTCTATCCATACAAGCGTTTGGTGCTGATTGTCGAGGGACGTTCGCAATGAAACGTGCAGGTGCAATCGCCACGATCGCCGCCGTCGGTTTCGTCAGCGGCTGTTGGCCGCAGCCGGCGGTGGAACCGTCGGCCGGCGGGCTTGAGCCGCGGCTGGTGTCCGCCGAGGAACCGCTTCATCCGCCGGTCTATGTCAGACCCTTGCCGGCGCCCGTGCATCCCTCGCTGTTACGCAAGGTGCACGTCAATTTCCCGCCCGGCGGCACCGCCTTGCAGACCGCGATCGTCAGGGGGTTGCCGTTTGCGGTCACGGTCGCCGCCCGCGACGAGCTGGTGGACCTGAACGCGCCGATTTCGGTGCGCGCCGACGGTGTCACCGTCGAGGCGTATCTCAAGCAGCTCGAGGGTGAAAGCGGTTATCGGATCAACCTGCTTCCGGAGAAAGGCATCGTCGAGGTTGCGGTGATGATTACGCGCACTTGGCATCTGCCCGCGCTCGCCGGGATGGGTAATTTCAACGCGCGCCTCGGGTTCGGTGAGAGCGACGACGAGGAAGGCGATTCCGGCGGCGTCGAGAGAAGCCATACGATGAGTTCGGCGCTCGCCCGCGACGACGAGGTGTGGGAGTCGATCGTCGAACACGCCCACTGCATTCTCGGCACCAATGAATGTCTCGGCGGCGGGCAGGCGCGCTCCGGCGCCGAATCGGAGACTTCGCCCGAGACTCGGCGCGGGTCGGGGGCGTGGCTGGTCGATAACCGCCGTCTCGGCACGATCAGCGCCGGCGGCAGGCCGCAGCCGATGGCGATGCTCGACCAATGGCTTTCCGAAATGGTCACCGACAGCCTGCGTTTGGTCCGTCTGGAATGCGCGATCTTGGACGTGGCGGTGGATGAGCAGCACGCGGAAGGCGTCGATTTCAACGCGGTTTTCGGCGACGACGCCGACTTCATCAGAATCACGCGCCAGTCTATAGAGCAAAGCGGCGGCGGCACCGGCGCCGACTGGACGGTCGGCGCGGTTCTCGACGCCGGACGTTTCGATCTCGACTTCTTCATCCGGCGTCTTGCGCGGCGCACCGACGTCGAAGTCAAAAGCAGGGCGCGGCTGGTCGTCACCAACGCCGCGACCGCCTACCTCAACACCGGTGAAGTGTTCTCGTACCTGTCGGGCATCGAGTCGGTTGCGACCGAGGGCGTCGCGACCACGTCGTTTGAGCAAAGCCGCCTGCAAATCGGTCTTGAACTCGCGGTGACGCCGCGCATCCTCGACGGCGGGCGGATGCTGGTCGAAGTCGTGCCGATCCTGTCTTCGGTGGTGCGTTTCGACGAACTCGGCGACGGCGCCAACCGGGTCAACACGCCGGTCATCGCGTTGCGTCAGATGAGCTCGCAGGCGATTACCCGTAGCGGCAGGCCGGTGGTGGTCGGCGGGCTGAGCTGGAAGCGGCTGGCCGCCTCGAAGAGAAGCCCGGCGGCGGGCACGGTGCTGGACAAGTGGCTTTCGTCGCGCGACAAGAAAGACGAATCGCGGCAGCTGTTGATCGTGATTACGCCGTGGGAGGTGACGGTATGAGCGCGTGGCGGCCCGGGGACGTCGCCGTGGTCGGCGGACAGCGCTGCACGGTGCTGCGCGACGCGGTCGCCCACGTCTTGCCGCCGTCCGACGACGTCGTGGTGATCGACCGCTTCGGCGCCGCGATGGTGTATTGCGCGGCGGACGAATTGAAGCGCGCGCGTGAACGCCACCCCGGGCTTGCGGCTTACGGTTTCTGGCAGGTCATCTTTCACTCGGAACTGGTTGACGCCGACGAACGGCTGCAGGCGGTTTATTTCGGCGCGGGCGACGGGCAGTACCTGTACCGGGAGTCCTCCGCGGTCTTGTTCACCGGCGAGATACGAAGCGGCAAATTGATTGCCAACGCCGGCTACGCGCTCGACCCCGGTGCGGTGCGGGTCGTCGAGTGCGACGTTCGGCGGTTGCGCCTGCCGCGCAAGGCGGTTTTGTCTTTCGCCGAACGCGAGCGCGAACAGACGGTGCGCAAGTTCAAGCTTGCGCTGTGCCTTGCCGCGGCGGGCGTTTTTCTCGGCACCGTTTGGTTCGCCTACGACGTCAAGCGAAGCGAGCGCGACGCCGATTTGCAGACCATGCGCGACGCGCTTGAAGTGCGCGCCGACGCGCTTGCGCTGCGCAAGGCCGAATTGCGCAACACCCGCATCGGTGCGTGGCCGAACCAACGCCGCGTGCTCGATGATCTGCTGCGTTTCGCCGTCGCACTCGATGAATTCACCTTGCCCGAGACGCCGCTGGAGCATTCGACGTTTGAAGTTCAGACCGGCGCCGGGGAAATCGAAGGCCTGGAAGCGATTGGTTTGCCGCCGTTGCTGTCGACGGTCGTCACCGCGGTCGGGCACCGTCGCGACGGTTCGTTGTCGTTGCGAAGGGGGCGGCGATGAGAGTGCTTCCGTGGGTCGTTTTCGCCGCCGCCACGGGCGTCGGC
>CAZKLI010000220.1:0-3261 GCA_964553575.1 uncultured Chromatiales bacterium | reverse complement strand
AATTCAACGTCCCCAGATTGCCGAGACCCGAAAACACGTCCCGCGGCAAAGCGGTCAGACCGTTGCCGTTCAAACGCAACGTCCCCAGATTGCCGAGACCCGAAAACGCGTCGGACGGCAAGGCACTCAAATCATTGCCGCTTAAATCCAACGTCTCCAGATTGCCGAGACCCGAAAACACGTCCAGCGGCAAGACACTCAAATCATTGCCGCTTAAATCCAACGTCTCCAGATTACCGAGACCTGAAAACGCGTCGGATGGCAAGACGCTCAAATCATTGCTGCTTAAATCCAACGTCTCCAGATTGCCGAGACTCAAAAACGCGTCGGACGGCAAGACGCTCAAATCATTGCTGTTTAAATTCAACGTCTCCAGATTGCCGAGACCCGAAAAATCTCCATCCTTGAGACTGGTTATCATACTTGAAGCAAGGTTCAAGATCCCTGTCACACCGGACAAGTTCTCGTCCGTCACGGCGGCGCAACCGTCCACGCCGGGTATCTTCGCCAAGATCGCCGTCTGAACTTGCGGCGTCCTGTCGCATATCCCTTGTGCGTGAGCGGCGGTTGCCGCAAAACCCGACGACAACGCCAATAAAGCGATGCACGATACCTTGCGCAAACGTGAAAACATCCGCCGCACGATTACCACACTAAAAGGGATGGCAAGGGGTAATCGGTGTAGTGCGCAACACCAAACCGCAAAAAGAAAATGGAGAAGAACATAGCAGCTGATTATCTCCTCTACACCGGCAAAGCCACGCACGGCTCAGCAGACTTGCAGAAAGCAAGCTGACGGCGCAACGCAAAGCTCAAGTGCCGCAAGTTGCATGTTAAGGAGCACATTATAATCCGAGGTTGCAGCATATAAATACCTGTTTTCTTATGGCTTTTCCGCGTCCTGACAAGAGGAAAAATCATGGAACGGGCGCTTTGGCTGCAAAGACCCGACCGATGAGATTCGAGGAAGCCTGCGGGGGCCGGGCGCAAAGCCGTCTACCACGAGAACAGTCGGCTTTCATACCCTTGCCGGCGTACTGCGTCCAATTCGAGGGGTTGACAAGACCGCGGTCGTCGTGCGCCGCTGCTCCGACGCCGACCCGTCGCTGTCACGGCCTGAAACGATTGACCCGCTGTGACCGGCAGGGACGCGAATTAATGAAGAAACGCCGGTTGCTGCGCAGACTCCATTGCGCAACCGGCCGGAAAGAAAATTACTCCAGCGCGCCTTCCAAGAAAACCCTGATCCTCAATCTGACGCCTTCGCTCTCGACGAGAACCCGCAGTGACGGCTGCTCGTCCGCCGGGATGAATCCGGCGCTGCCTTCCAGCGCCGACGTAATCAACGCCGTCCCGGACGGCGCGGTCGCACTCGCCGAAACCACCGTCTCGCGCCGCGTCGCTTCTCCGCCGTCAAAAGCCAGCTTCAACTCCGGTGAACCCGAGAAAGAAAAGCCGCCCGGCGCCGTCAACGTCACCGTCGCCGACTCACCGCCCGCCAACGCCGGCGTCAATGTCACCGTGAACGCGGCGGTGCCGCCTCGCGCAATCTCAATTTCGACCGGCTCAAATCTCACCGACACCCGCGGTTTGACCACCCGCACCGTCAAGGACGCGCCTTCACGGACGATAACGCCTTCACCCCGGCCTGACGCGGTCAACTCAAGCGCTTCTCCCGGGGAGCGGTCTGCATCAACCGACACCGTCACGGTTTGCATCGCAACGGCCGCGCTCAATTCAATTCTCGCGGCGCCGTCATCGCCCATAAGGACGCCCGAACCCGACGCTTCCAAACCGTCGACCGGCGACAAGATCACCGTCGCGCGCTCCGAGTCTTTCAGCGGAGGATCGGTGCTGACTTTCACCTCGACCGATGAGCCCGCGGTCAAAGCCGTCGAACCCTGCGCCTCCAAAACCAGATTCACGCCGTCAAACGCCGACAACGACAAGTCACCGTAGACGAAATCTATCTCCTCGGCGGAAGTGAATCCGCTCAGTGACGTTATTTCCTCCACTTCCATCATCACCGAATCGGTCGTTGTCGAACCGGCACTGACGATGATCCGCCGCGAATTTTCCGCGGAACTGAACGTCGCCGAACTCGGAACAAACGTGTAGCCGTCCGCGGCAAGCCTCAGGACAACCTCTTCGCTTCCCTGCAGCCCAGGGTCAACCCTGAACGTCGTTTCCGCCGAATCACCGCCGCGCTCCAACGTCAGCGAAGCCGGCGAGAACGACAACTCGATGCGGCGCTTCACCCGGACGTTCAACTCGACCGGCGCGCGCAACTCGACGCCGTCGTCCGCAACCACCCGCAAGACGAACCGCCCGCCCGAACCGCCGAAATCACCCGATTCAATCGTCACCTCGGCCGACAAGCCCCCGGAAGGCGACAACGTCAAGGGTGACGGGGTCACCGTCGGTGGGGAAGCGTCAAGAGGATTTCCACCCGTCACTTCCACTTCCAATGACAAGCCGGCTTGCTGCGGCGGCGTCAATTCACCTTCGGCGAGGCTCACCCTCACCACCGTGCTCGACCCCTCCGGCAAGACCAATTCGGCGTCCAAAGGCACACCGTCGCGGGAAATCAGATCCACCGACACCCGCGGCGGCGACACCGACACCGAGAACGCCGGCTGATCCGGGGACACCGACGCGTTGGGGTCGAAAAACGCCACGTCCAGGGAGACCTCTCCCGAAATCAGAGAACCGATCGGCGCCGTCGTCGTCGCCGACACTTCGACCACGCTGCTCAGCGCCGCCTCCGGCAGCACCACCTTCAACTCGCCGCGCCCGCCGACGGTCACGCCGGAAGCATCAAGCAGCGTCAACGTCACCGTCGCCGATTCGCCGCCCAGCAGCCGCGGCTCGGTCGTCACCAGGAACGTCGCGCTGCGCCCCTGCTCGACTTCAATCGGCGCCGGCGGTTCGATTACCGCCACAAACCTTATCGCGTCAAGTACATTCACGACCAATCCCGCCGTCGAAACCGAAGCGCCGAAATCAAGGTCTTCAACGGCGACGTACGGCGCCCCGGGCGTCACCTCGAGCGACGCCGGCGCCACAAGATAACTGCCCGTTGACGCGTCGTCGGAAACCGAAACCGTCACGTCAATCCGCGTGCTCGACGAGCCGGACTCGCTTAACATGATCGGAGTCGAAAGCGTCGCCATTCCCGTCTGCACGATACGAACGCCCGGCGGCGGAACAGAGTCGGAGTTCCATCTCAACTGCGAAACATCCACCGACTCACCGTAAGCA
>CAZKLI010000219.1:0-4537 GCA_964553575.1 uncultured Chromatiales bacterium | reverse complement strand
GTCTGCATCAGCCTCAGCGCACCCGGCGCGTTAGTCGGCACTAACAACAACGGCGGCGAAACCCCGGACTGCTCGAAAAAGCCCACCTCGATACGGCGCAAACCGACCAGAATCCGTCCGTACGACGGCGACGAAACGGTGGCCACCGGATTGCTGAATCCCGTCACGGCCGAAAACCAGCCCGCGATTCCTTGCTCGTAAATCCCGGGCGTCGGGTCGGCCACCGAGCCGCCGAAACCGGCGCCGGTCAAGTCCGCTCCTGCGTGCACGCGGATATCCCGAAACTGGTTGCCGGCGGCGCCCTCAAACGGCACGGCGAACGTCACGACGTTGGAGCTCGCCTCACCCGTGAAATAAGCGCGCGCCTGACCCGAAGATTCGTCGCCGAACAACGCGTCCGGAATCATCACCGTCACCTCGGCCGACTGCCCCGGCCTGAGCGGCGGAGAAGCCGCGACCCGAACCGTCCCACTCCCGCCCTGCTCGACGACGAGGTCGCTCAACGTCAGATACACGGTCTGCGTGTCAACCACCGTTATCGTCTCACCGGCAAAATCAACGTCGAATCCGCTGTAATCAGCGTCAATCCCGCCGAGCGTAAGCGTCCCCCAAGTCAGCACCGCCGAAGTGCGGCCGAAAGCGTGAGCGACGACGACGGCGCTGCTTTCGACGCTCCCCGTCGGAATCGTCAGAAAACCGGGCAACGGCGCCGCACCGACTGTCGAAAAATCGACCGTCACCGCCCGCGGCGCGCCCTCGCTCAACACCAGCTTGGTCAAAGAAGCGATAAACCCGCCGGACGTCCGAAACGTCTCGGCCTCCGCTCTCACGGTCAGCGTGAACGTCGAGACTGCATTACCGCTTAGATCCACCCCCATCAAGCCGGACAGCCCCGCGAAGACGCCCGTCGGCAGTTCGTCCAACCGGTTGTCCGCCAGGTCCAACGTCCGCAGACCGATCAAATCCGAAAAGACGCCGGCAGGCAACGCGTTCAGGTTGTTGCTTCTCAGGTTCAGCGTTCGCAGACCGGTCAGCCCCGAAAAATCATCTGCCTGCAAAGACATAATTCCCGAACCGGCAAAGTTCAATTCGGTGATTGCCTCCAAATCCGACGCAAGCACGGCGTCGCAGGTGTCGGCGGCGGCGGTCGCAGCCAGAATCGCAAATTCAACCTCATCCGTCCTGGCGCAGACGTTCATGAAGATAATCGGCGACGCTTCGGTCGTAATCGTGATACCCGGATAGTCGTCGTCTTCTCCGCCGAGCCGGGACAGCGTTAAAGACAATCCGAAAGAAACGCTTTCGGAAGCGCGGGTCACCGTAAAAACGCCGCTTGCGGTGCTTCCTCTCGGAATGGTCACCGAGTTGACGCCCGGCGTTGCATCAACCGCAACGATATCCACCGTGACAGCCCGCGGTGCGCCCTCGCTCAGCACCAGCCTCACCGAAGAAACAATCGATTCGGCGTCCGCCCGCAACGGCTCGACTTCCGGTCTTACGCTCAGCGTGAACGTCGTGCCCGGGTTGTCACTCAGGTCCGTTCCCGTCAAGCCGGCCAGCCCCGCGAAGACACCCGCCGGCAGTTCGTCCAATCGGTTGCCCGCCAGGTCCAACGTCCGCAGACCGGCCAAGTCCGAAAAGACGCCGGCGGGCAACGTGTTCAGGTTATTGTCCCTCAGGTTCAACGTCCGCAGGCCGGTCGTCTCCGCAAAAATCCCCGGCGGCAGTCCGGCCAATCGGTTGCCGCTCAAGTCCAGTGCCTGCAAGCCGGTCAGCCCCGCAAAATCATCCGCCTGCAAAGACGCAATCCCCGAACCGGCCAAGTTCAATTCGGTCGTTGCCCGAAACTCTGATGCAAGCACCGCCTCGCAAGCGTCGTCGGCGAGGGTCGCAGCCAGAATCCCTCTCCTAACCCCGTCCGTCCTGCCGCAAACGTTTATCACGCTCTCCTCTCCGTGCACGTCAATATCGAATCCGGCGTAATCGGCGTCGCGCCCGCCGAGTTCCGGAGGAGACGCCATAATCAAGTCAAAAGAACCACCGGACCCAGCGGGGCGGGTGACCACAACCACGCCGTCGCTTTCGACGCCGCCCGCCGGGATCGTCAGGAAAGTTCTTGACAACGCCGCACCTGTCGCCGCAAAACGCACCGTAACCGGACGCGGCGCACCCTGGGCCAGAACCAGCTTGACTTCAGCCCTGGTAAAGTCATCCGGCAGCGGAGAAGGCTCGAACGCTGGTCTGACCGTCAGCCTGAAAGTCGAGCCCGGATTGCCGCTCAGGTCCAACCCCGTCAAACCGGTCAGTCCCGAAAAGATTCCGGCGGGCAAGTTTCCCAATGCGTTGTCTTTCAAATCCAGCGTTCGCAGACCAAGCAGCTCGGAAAAAACGCCGGCGGGGAGTTCGCCCAGATCGTTGTCCCTGAGATTCAACGCCTGCAAGCCGGCCAGTCCCGAAAAATCCTTCGGCTTGAGGGTGGTGACGGCCTGACCGCTTAGATCCAAGGTTCCGCCGACTTCGGCCAGCGCCGCATTCGTCACCTCGGCGCAATCGCCGGTACCGGCCGTCGCCAGCAGAAGGTCGCGCACCTGCGGCGTCCGGTCGCAGATTCCCTCCTTGATCGTGACCCTCACCGTCGTTGGAGAAACAAGCAGATAAGCGGGGGAACCCGAATCGGTCAGATAGACCGTGAAGCGCTCGCGCGGCGATTCGGCCTCCTGGTCGTCCTGAATCGAAATCCGGATGACCTCGCTTGTCCCGTCCATGAGGAGCTCGCCGCCGCCGCCGTCGGTGTAATCGCCGGCGTCGGCCGTGTCGCTTGGGGTTCCGACGCGGTAGCCGACGGTGATCGGCGGCGACGGCGCCAGACTGGCGTTCACGCGCAACTCGAGCGCCTCCCCCTCGACAACCGAGACCGAGTCTTCGCTGAACGACAACAGACCTCCCCTTATTATCCTGGGGCCGGTGACGTCGGCGACGCCCGCCAGCGACGCGTCCGCCGCAACGCCGAAACCGAGGCCGGTGACGACGGCGCCGTTCAATCGCAACCCTCGTGCCGAAGCGACGCCGACGCCGTCGTCGTCGAGATCATCCGGCGTCAGTGTGTAACCGAACCGCAGCCTGTCGCCGGCGCCTGAGGACTGCACGTAAGTCGCGACCCGCGTGCCGCCGTTGATCTCCAGCGTCAGCGACGGTTCGCCTCCCTAAGTCTCGACAATCAACGGCTGTTCGAAAATCACGTCCACGACGATCGTCTCGGCGTCCGAGCCGCCCAGGTCGTTGCCCAAATCGTTAAGATAGGCGTCGGCGAGGTATCGCGGCGCCGAGAACTCGACCGCCGTCACCCGCGGCGCCGGCGGCGGCGCGCCGTCATAGACCAACGGCCCGCCCGACGCAATCCTGAAGCCGTCGTAGCAAGGGTCGTAACCGCAACCCGAGTCGCCGCGCGGCAACGCCGGCGGGTCACCCAAGCTCAGGTGCACCGTCTCCCCCGCCTCGCCGCTCCCCGCGTACAGCGTCTCGCTTCGCGTGCTGCCCGCCGGAATCATCGTCGGCGTCGGGTTCGCACCCATCGCGGTCACCACGAACGGCAGGTCGAACGGCGCACCCTGCGACAGATACACGTAAAACGACAACCCGTTCTCGACGCCGGCGACGCGCAACTGCGCAGTCAGGATGAAATCGGGCGAGTCGTCGTCGGGGTTGCCCTCGATCCGCAAGCTCCCCCGCGGCTCCCCGAGACCGGAGAGACCGGCGAAGATTCCCGCCGGCAGGTCGCGCAGGTCGTTGTCGTGCAGAAGCAGCTGCTCAAGGCTCGCCAGCCCGGCGAAAGCACGCGGGTGCAGCTCGCTCAACCCGCTCGCAGACAAATCCAGCCTTCTCAAGGCGGCCAATTCCTCGAACGCGCCCTCGCCGAGCCTCTGCAACCCGCGGTTGCCGCTCAAGTCGAGCCGCTCGAGCGTGTCGCCGATCGAGTCGCCGCCGGCTCCCCAACTCGCCGGCAACGCATCCAGCCGGTTGTCGCTCAAGTCCAGTGACCTCAGCATGTTCAGGTCTTCGAAATCCGACCCCAGCAAACTGCTGATGTTCCTGCTGCTTGCGTCCAGATCCGTCAGAAGCGTCAATATGTCGTTGATGAAAAAATTGCAGCGGCCATCTTTAAGCGACGGCAGGATTGCCTCCTGGATTCCCTGCGTCCGACGGCACAGCGCGCTGTTGGCGGGGCCACTGTCGAAAGAAAACGACGCAGGCGCAACGACCCTCAAGCCGCTGAAACACGATCCCTGATGCCTTTCTTCGGCAGGGCAACCCGGTGAGGCCGGCCCGATACTTTCGACGCGCACGGCGGCTTCCGCGAACTCGTTTGGGTTCACGCTGAAGACTGCCGAGTTCGTTCGCCCTCCTCCGATTTGTGGTCGCGTTGTTCTATTGCCAGGAATGAATCTTCCCCGTGTTGCCCGAAGATTGATTTGCAGAATATACGGTGCGCCTTCGTCGAGCCTGAATTGGAAAGGCCATCTATCTGCATCGAAGTCAA
>CAZKLI010000218.1:0-22201 GCA_964553575.1 uncultured Chromatiales bacterium | reverse complement strand
TCGTCGTCTCCGAAGCAGCGGCGCACGTAAGCGGTGCGTTTATTCCGTTGCGGGTGCAGGCGGTTCCAGCGCCGGGTTTCCAAGGCGTCTTGATACAGTTGGGTGAAGCTCGTCGCGCTCCACACTTCGGCGCCGACGCCCCAGTCTTTTTCGAGCAGCTCGGCGGCGGCGATCACTTCGCGCAAAATCGCGCCCGAGCCGATCAGGTGCACCCGCTTGTCCGCGTCGGGCGGCGCTTTCGGCAAGCGGTACAGTCCTTTGACGATGCTTCCCTCGGCGCCTTCGGGAAGCGGCGGGTGCGGGTAGTTTTCGTTCATCGTCGTGACGTAGAAGAACACGCTGTCGCGTTCGACGTACATGCGTTTCAAGCCGTGGTGGACGATCACCGCCAGCTCGTACGCAAAGCACGGGTCGTAGGCGACACAGCTCGGATAAGCCGACGCGAACACGTGGCTGTGCCCGTCTTGATGCTGGAGTCCTTCGCCGGCGAGCGTCGTACGCCCGGCGGTGCCGCCGATCAAGAAGCCGCGTGCCTGCACGTCGCCCGCCGCCCACGCAAGGTCGCCGATGCGTTGGAATCCGAACATCGAGTAGAAAACGTAGAACGGAATCATGTTGACGCCGTGGGTGTTCACCGCGGTCGCCGCGGCTATCCACGACGAGACCGCGCCGGCCTCACAAATCGCCTCTTCAAGAATCTGTCCCGACTTGTCCTCTTTATAGAACATCACCTGGTCTATGTCCTGCGGTTCGTACAGCTGTCCGACCGATGAGTAGATGCCGAGCCGGCGGAACAATCCTTCCATGCCGAAAGTGCGCGCTTCGTCGGGCACGATCGGCACGACGCGGTCGCCGACGTCCGGGTTGCGGCACAGCAGCGTGAGAATGCGCACGAACGCCATCGTCGTCGAGAACTCGTGTGCGCCGCTGTCCTTGAGCAACGAGGTGAATTCCGACAGCGGCGGAATCTTCAGCGCCGGCGCCCGCCGCGAGCGCTGCGGCAGAAAGCCGCCGAGCGCGGCGCGGCGCTGTTTCATGTATCGGATTTCCTCGCTGTCCTCGCCGGGATGCAGATATTCGAGATTGGCGACCTGTTTGTCACTCAGCGGCAGTTTGAAACGGTCGCGCATGTGCTTGAGCGACTCGACGTTCATCTTCTTTTGCTGGTGCGAGCGGTTTTGCCCCTCGCCGGATTCACCCATGCCGTAACCTTTGACCGTCTTTGCGAGAATCACCGTCGGGTTGCCGTGGTGGTTGACCGCGGCGTCGTACGCGGCGTACACCTTGTGCGGGTCGTGGCCGCCCCGGTTCAGCCGCCAGATGTCACGGTCGGACAAGTCCTCGACCAGTTTGACCAGTCCGGGATACTTTCCGAAGAAATGCTTGCGCGTGTAAGCGCCGTCGCGCGCCTTGTAGTTCTGGTAGTCGCCGTCCACCGCTTCTTCCATGCGTTTGCGCAGCAGCTTGTCCTTGTCTTTCTCCAGCAGCGGGTCCCAATATCCGCCCCAAATCACCTTGATTACGTTCCAGCCGCAACCGTGAAACAAACGTTCGAGCTCTTGGATGATCTTGCCGTTACCGCGTACCGGGCCGTCAAGGCGTTGCAGGTTGCAGTTGACGACGAAGATCAGGTTGTCGAGTTTTTCCCGACCGGCGAGAGAGATTGCACCGACCGACTCAGGTTCGTCCATCTCGCCGTCGCCGACGAAAGCCCATACCTTGCGGTCGCCGCCGTCGAGCAACCTGCGGTCTTGGAGGTACTTCATGAAACGTGCCTGGTAAATCGCCATAATCGGGCCGAGCCCCATGGACACCGTAGGAAACTCCCAGAAGTCCGGCATCAGCCGAGGGTGGGGATAAGACGACAGACCGGGCGAGGCGGCTTCGCGGCGGAAGTTGTCGAGGTCGTCTTCGCTCAGTCGTCCTTCGAGGAACGCGCGGGCGTAGATGCCCGGCGACGAATGACCTTGAATGAAAATCAAGTCGCCGCCGTGGGCGTCGGTCGGCGCGCGGAAGAAGTGGTTGAAGCCGACGTCGTAAAGTGTCGCCGCCGACGCAAAGCTGGCGATATGCCCGCCGATTCCCGGGCTGCGTTTGTTCGCGCGCAACACCATTACCGCTGCGTTCCAGCGAATCATCGCGCGCAAACGGTGCTCGATAGCGGGGTTGCCGGGCATCGTTTTTTGCAGATGCACCGGGATCGTGTTCACGTAGGGCAGGTTGAGCCCGTGCGGGAAGCCGCCTCCCCACAGCCGCGCCTTGTCCATCAACTGGTTGACTAGGTAGTGCGCGCGTTCGGGGCCGCAACGGGCGGCGACCGCTTCAAGCGACTCAATCCACTCCTGTGTTTCTTGGGGGTCCTTGTCTGTGGCGGTGCTCATCAAGGTCTCCGGCGGTCATCGCCGCCGCTCATTATATAAAGGGGTGCCGGCGCCGGTTTGCGCCCTCAAGCGCGCCCGGTCTTTGTTCGGCTTGGTTCCGGGCGTCTCGGCGTGAAAGAGAGGCGCCGCGGGTTAAGATTGCTTTGCCGGGTTGGAACCTGCTTCTTTATCTCTGATACACTGCTTTTCACAGTCGGACTGAACAAGGGATGCGGCAGATGATTAAAGTGACCGAAGCGGCGGAGAAACAAATCATGCGCTCGGCGAAAGACGGGGGCATGACCGGCCTCCCGTTGCGTATTGCGGTGAAACGCAAGGATGACGACAGCTTTCATTACGCGATGGGTTTTGACGACAAGACTTGGGAAGGCGACCTCATGGTGCGGATTCGAGACGTTGACGTCATCATCTCGAACGGTTCACGCGACTTAGTCAGGGATATGACCATAGACTACGTTGAACTTGAGAAAGACCGGTTCAACTTCATTTTCCTGAATCCCAACGACCCGGCCTACGTGCCGCCTGAAAGCTCGCGCGAAGAGTAAGCAAGCCGTGTTTTTGCGCAGCGCCAGGAAGCATGCTTTGCCTCTGCGGGGACGTTCTAAGACCAGCTTGAACTGGCGCTTCGTCGAGCAGCTTATCCACTTCCGCAGTTTCGTTGCGCTGGTGGCGTTGCTTGCGGCGTGCGTGCTTCTGGCCTTGATTTACGCTTTGAACCGGCCGCTGTGGGAAGAATGGCAAGCGGGACTGCTTGTGCTGTTGGTGGTTTTTCTCGCCGCCACCGTGCGGTTGCTGTGGCTTGATTACGTCAAGCCGTTCCTGAATCTGCGCTTGTGGCTGCTCGACGTTCATGCGGGCAACCTGTCGTCGCGCGTGTCTGAAGTCGAAGGCAGCAGCTTCAACGCCTTATGCCACGATTTCAACTCGATGGCGCGCATGCTCGAAGCACAGTCGAACTACGGCGTCGCGCAGCTGCAACGTCACACCGAACACATGACCGACAAGACGCGCATGCAGGAACGGGCGTGGATCGCGTACGAACTGCACGACTCCCTGGCGCAGACAATCGGCGGCCTGAGGTTTCAGGCCCACGTCCTTGAGCAAAGCTTGCAGGAGGACGATAAGGAAGCTTCCGAACGGCAGCTCGGTAAGCTGGAGAGCACGCTGGGTGCGGCTTACCGCGAGGTGCGCGACTTGATCAGCTACTTCCACACGACTTCGCGTCTAGGCGACTTTGAGCGGTCGGTGGACGAGGCGATATCGAAGTTCCGGGACGACAATCCGCGGACCCAGGTGTTCTTCCAGAAGCGCCAGATGCGTCACGCGTTACCGCGCGAGTTCGAAATCCAAGTGCTGAAGATTATCCAGGAAGCGCTGTCCAACGTGCAGAAGCACGCCCGCGCGACCCTGGTGCGGGTGATGATGCGCGACACCAAAGACGGCCATTGCCGCGTGTTGATAGAGGACAACGGCGTCGGCATGGAAGACGGCCCGCGCGACAGCGATGAACACATCGGGCTCAATGCGATGAAAGACCGTGCCGCCCGTATCGGCGGGGAGTTGGTCGTGGAAAGCGAGCGCGGCGAAGGTCTGTGCGTGACGCTTGATTTTTTCCTGCCGAAAGCGGGTAACGCGGAGGCGGCCGATGGATAACCTCAGAGTCGCCGTTATTGACGACCACACGCTTTTCCGCGAGGGTCTTGAAAGCCTGCTCACGTTGCGTGGCATCGAAGTCGTCGCCTCGCTCGGTGACGGGGAGCAAGGCGTCGAACTTGTTCGCCAGCTTCAACCTCATGCAGTGCTGCTCGACGTCAGGATGCCCGGGATAGACGGAATCAGCGTGCTCGGACGTTTGATGGAGAGCGACGTTTCGGTCCCGGTCATCATCCTGACCACCAGCAGAAACGAAAAGGACCTCGCCGACGCCATGAAAGGCGGTGCCCGCGGCTACTTCCTGAAAGACATGGCGCCCGACGAGCTGGTCACCGCGCTGCGCGAAGTGATTGCCGGAAAAAAGATCGTCGCCTCTGAGATGACGGAGGCTTACGCGCGGGTCAGCCGGACTTTTGACGAGCCCGATCTGCTTGAGAAACTGACGCCGAGGGAGCGCGAAATCCTGCACTTCTTGGCCGAAGGGCAAAGCAATAAGATGATTGCGAACTGCCTCGGGATTTCAGACGGCACGGTCAAATTGCACGTGAAGTCGATTCTGAAGAAACTCGGTGCACGGTCACGCGTCGAGGCCGCGGTGCTGGCGGTCGAACGCGAGGGGCTGAGCGCCGCCCGGGGCGGTCTCTGAAGAAGACGCGGGGAGCGACGAGCCGATATACCGCGTTGCGCGCAGTTTGGCCGAAGACCAAAGCGATGAGATGGTTGCCGGCGGCATCGGCATTTCAGACCGCACGGTCAAGTTGCACGTGAAGTCGCTTCCGAAGAAACTCGGCGCGCGGTCACGCGTCGAGGTCGCGGTTAAACCGAGAGGTTGAATGTCGCCCGGGGCCACCCGGGGTCACCCGGGACCACCCGGGGCGGGAACTGAAGAAAGCGCGGAAAGTTCGCCCGCCGTGCATTTGACGGATCCTCGATTTGTGTGGCGCCGGTTGCTTTAAGCCGGCGGGGCCCAAACGGTTCGGGGGTGTGCGTCTTAAAGCGACGTATAGTGTCTTCTGTCGCGTTTTCGCGCGCCGGCTTTTTGCACGACCACCCCTTTTATCGCCTCACGCCCGGCGATTTTTATCGTCGCGTAACCGGGATTCAGCGGTTTCAAGTAATAATGCGTTTCTTCGGTCACCAAGCGGCGGAAGATGTAGCCGGCTTCGGTCTTGGTGCCGTTCACCCCGGCCGTTTCGACGTCGTCGTCACTGATTTCGGCGAGGACGTAGCAGCCGTTCTCAGCGACGCCCGAAGGATCAATGATGATGATTGTGCCGTCCGGGAATTCCGGTTCCATGCTGTCGCCGAGCACGCGCAACGCGAACGGCTCGTGCGCCGAGCAATCGTCTGTTTCCGGCATCATGTTTATTTCGTCGTTCATCGCCGTATCGAGTGATGTTCTCGGGCGATTATTATAAGCTGAAACGTTGCGGTACTCCGACGAAAATTGATGAGCGTCGCCCGTTCGGTAACAGACGGGTCGGATGCGCGTCTTGTGGTAAAGTGAGAAACCTTGTCCCGGCCTCGTCTTTTGAGTTTCCCCGGCTTTCTTGAAAAATGATGAAACCCGTAGATTATTTTTATCTGCTGCTGCTCCCTTTGCTGCTCTCCAGCGGGCAGTTCTTTTTTAAGAAAACGGCGGAATCGGCGGTTGTTCATTCCTTTTCCCGCTTTGTCGTTTCGGTTCTCGCCAGCCCGCATTTCTGGAGCGCTTTGCTTATCTACGGGGCCGCCACGTTCTTGTGGCTGTTTATCTTGTCCCGTGTGCCCTTGAGCAAAGCAATCCTGTTTGCTGCGTTGACCTTTGTCATCGTTCCTTTGATTGGCGCGGCGTTTTTCGGTGAGCAGCTGCGTCTTGCGTATTGGGCCGGGGTGCTCCTGATTATGGTCGGCGTTTACATTTCGGTTGCGGCGCCGTTTTCCGGATAAGGGGAGAAGGTCCGTCATGCATCAGTTTTTCAGGTTCCGCTTTAAGAAAGCATTTTTCATGTACGCCGCCATCGCCGTTGTCGTTACGGCATTTTTTCCCCGCTGACTGTTTTCGGCTTTTTTGTCTCCGGCATTCAATATTTTTCCGACGCGCGGTCCGGCATGACGTATTTACTCATCATTTTATCGACGGCGGTTCTGGTCTTGCCGGCTGGCAAGCACACGACGTCGGGAACCCTGCAAATCTTTTGCCCGTTGTCGGCATCATGGTTTTTCTCTACGCTCAATTTTTGCTGCTTTCCGACAATAAATTTATCGCGGAAAGATATATGTTTATGTCCTATGCTGGATGGGCCTGATTCTGGCCGTTACGGGCCGGCGCCGCGCCGGAATCCTGACGCGGTGAATTTCAGACCGGGCGAAGAAGGCAAGACGTCGTCGTGGATTAGCAAGCATGGTGCGGCTTAAGACCAAGTGGAACCAGAAAGACCGCGCACGTGATTGTGGCGCGACCGGCAGCGCATTGGCGATGAGCGTGTGGAAGCTCGCTTCGCAAAGCCTGCTCAACCTTGAGAACGAAGGGTTCGAGACCCGAACGAACACCCAGCGTCTCGACGCAATCGCCGAGTTGCTTGCGTACTCGTTGCATTTGATCGACCGCTTGGCGCACGTTCGTCTCGACGAGGAGCGTCGGCGGCAACTGGTCGGCGCCGTCGCCGCGCGAATCACCGAAATCATGCGCGACAACCGGACCGACGTAGACGGGGACGACTCGGAACGCAGTTTCGCGGATTTAGCCAACCGCCGCGGCGACGAATACTCCGATTGCAATTTCGACGCCGATCAAGGACCGAGTTTCACGATGCGCCGTATCCTCGGTCAGCACGTTCAGCGGGTGCTGGGCGAGAAAGACAACAAATGGATTCCGGACTACGTGCTCGACGCCGAAGCGCCGGAAATCTACAAGGGAATCAGGCGCGCCGCGCGGTCGTTGCTGTAGGCGCCGTTTAGGGCGTTATATGGCCGACCGGTTCCGTATCAATTTGGCGCT
Source organism: uncultured Chromatiales bacterium (assembly GCA_964553575.1). GTDB lineage: Bacteria > Pseudomonadota > Gammaproteobacteria > Poriferisulfidales > Oxydemutatoraceae > CAYFZO01. The sequence continues at coordinate 15,187 of CAZKLI010000218.1, read as the reverse complement.
TCATGACCCGGCCAACGCCGTAATTTCAATTTAAGAGACGGTGCGGCGAATTGCGCCCGTCATTTCTTCCACTTCTCAAAATTGTCGGCGGTCTTGTTTTGCCCGTCTTCGTATCCTGCGTCGTAGGCTTCGTTGGTTCGTTGTTCTTCGCGTTTGGGATGTTTCAGATATCCGCCCTGCCAGCCGAGCACGTATTCGGGGTCAACCGACGCGTTTTCCATCTTGGTAATCGTCTCGCGATAAAAATTATCCATGTTGATCGTCCTCTTGTTTTATCGTTAAGCGGTGCACGACAAGGCTTCGGCCGTTCCATCCGGCAGTGCGCCCGACAATGTAATCGGTTGCCACGCCGCCTTGTGCCGTTCGTTGTCAGACGCTGAATTCAACGGGAGCCGTCATTCACCCCAAGTAGTTTTCAAGGGTTCTTCATCCATTTGACGTTTTGCCAGTCAGCGCGCTGTCTTTCCGGCCGGCGGCTTCGCTCCCGGAAGCCGTGCATCTTGAGCGTCAATTCGGCGAACCGGGCGGTGATTCGGGTTCCATTCTGCCATAAGACCAGCCGGTATCAAACAATCACGGCGGGATAGCCGGCAATATCCGCCGAAATCTGTTCGACGACAGGGGTGGCTGCTTGTCTCAGAAACTGCCGCACGGGAAACGCGTTTGCCGAGATTGTCCCGTGAAATCATTTATGGGCGCTCCGTTAAATTCTCGGCAGTTTGCAGCCCACCGGGTCGGAAGTGCCGGGTCATGGGCAACTCACCAAGCACCACGCGTCATCCGCCCGCCGTGAAACGTGCGAGCGCCTCGCCGGTGTCAAGTGCTTGCCGAACCTTGGCGGCGGCTTCGGCGGTCGAAGTGCAGCGCCTGAGGTGGGTGAGCACGACGGCGCCGGCGTAAATCAGGCTGTCGCGTGCCGGTCCCGTCTCACCGTGCAACGCGCCGAGGCCGGTTCGTGCCGCCGCTTCAGCCAATGCACCCGGGTCGGTTTTCGCCGCGACGCCGTCGCTTGCTTCGATCGAGGGGAGCGATTCGGGCAACGGCACGCACTTGACCGTCCGTTCGACGCCGGCGTCGCCCGGGCTGATTTTGTGCGGTCGCTCTTCTTCGTCACCGTGGTATTCGAACGTCTCGGCAGGCTGGCGCAGCGACGCCGAGACGCCGCCTTCGACGCCGCGCACAATCATCGCCGATGCAAAGCCTGATTGCTTCGCAAGCCGCGCATACATCGGCGGATAAGCCTTGTGCACGTAGCCGGTCAGCAGGTGGGTGCTGCGTTGCGCTCGAATCGGGCCGGTGAGCACTTCGATCGTGTTCAGCACCGATCGCTTGACCATCAGGTTTCGCAACTCAATCAATGCGTGCAGCGCCGGGCAATAGCGGCTTTGGTCAACGTAGGCCCAGCCTGCCGTGCCGAGCTGAGCCGCCGCCGTTTCGGCGTCCATATCGATCGTCTTGCCCGCCGCGCGCAGTATCTTGCGGGGAGTCGCGCCGTACTTGGGGCCGACTTCTTCCAAACCGTGGATAACCGCGGGCACGTCGCAGGCCGCAAGCACCGCGGGCAGGAACGCCGACGTCGGCAGGCAGCGTGTGTAGCCGTTGTAGGGTTCGCCGACGTCAACCAATGTTTCGACCGGCGCGACCGCGGGCTGCATACAGTCGAGCAACGCCTGCAAGAGACCGGCGTTTTCATCGTCGGTTTCGCGTTTCATCCGCAGTGCAATCAGAAACACCGCGGTCTGCACCGCGCCGGCGGCGCCTGAGAAGATCTGTTTGCCGCCCTCGCGGGCTTCTTCAAAGCTCAGGTCTTTGCTGTATTCGGGCCCCGTCGCCACTTTCTGCAGGCAGCGACGCATCGCCGGATTATCGAGGGAACTACCGTCCATTTGTCGTGGTGGAGGTTTCCTACTGGGTTAGCTGGTTCTGCATGGTTGTTCGTACCGGCGACTCCCGGTTTCAGAAGCGGTGCTTGATGTCGGCCGTCAGCGCCCAGTACTCGACATCGTCGAATTCCTGACGACTCGTGAACGGCGTGGCGCCGTCGGCCTGACCGGAACGTGGCCGCGAATTGCGTCCCAAGCCTCGCTTTCAATGAGAAATCCGCGGAAGCAACGGTGTTTCGTGTTGTTCATGTCCTGGTTCTTCCGTTTAACATTGCGTCGGTTTTAAGCGTGATACGCCCATCTTGGTCGGAGGTGAGAAAGTATCACGGAAAACGTTCGTATAAGGGAAAGATTCTACAATGATTCCGCCTGCGCTTTGTTTCGGTGACTTGCCGCCGCCGTCCGTGCGCCGATGAACGGTTTGGCGTTTGATCTGCCGGTTTTCAAGCGATGCGCCGGTAATTTTCCGGGTCGCTTGCGTCTATTCTGATTGGCGGCTTTCTTTCGGTCGTCAGTTCGCACCAGCCGCTGACTTCCTCCGGGTCGATTCGGTCCAGTTTCAATTTGTCGGTTGCCAGTATCCGGATATACGCGTCGGCGTTTCCGTCCGGCGTGCTTTCTCCTTGTTCCCAGCGCAGGATGGTTCCGCGTTCGCGATGCACCAGCTTGCCCAACTGCGTTTGCGTCAACCCCATTTCGGTTCGCAGATACCGCAGTTCGGAGCCGGTCAAGGACCCTTTTGAGGTCACGATGCTCCTCGAAATCAGTTTGTGCAGGCTTCTAACGTTGGGAATGGTGATGGTTTCCTCACCGGCGTCGTCTTGCGCCTGCAAGCCTTCAATCGATACATCGTGCAGCCCGCACTCCGTATAGTGGTATTTGGTGACGGAAGACATTTGGCCGGGGATTATATATTCAATGGCACGTTGACGTTCCATTGTTCCAGCGACGGCGCTTGCGCCGCTCAAATCCGTTTTGTGGTTTGCGGTTCTCCGAAGTCGCGTGCTTGCTCATCCTTGACCAGCGTGTGCGAACCCCCCTTTACCCCTGCTCCCATGACGGGGCCTGCTCGAATTGTCTCGGCCGACGTTCAATGCCGCGCTATTCAGACCGGCTTTTCTCGGCGGTGCGGACTCTCCCCAGCATCTCCTTGAGCAGCGCGGGATTCGCGGCGATCGTGTCGCCCGAGCGCAGATGGTCTCGTCCGCCGTTGAGGTCGCCGACGGCGCCGCCGGCTTCCTGCACCAGCAACGCGCCCGCGGCAATGTCCCACGGCTTGAGCTGAAATTCCCAGAACCCGTCGAGGCGCCCCGCCGCGACGTACGCAAGGTCGAGGGCGGCGGCACCGGCGCGGCGAATTCCCGCGGTGTCGCGGATCAGGCTCTGCAGCACCCGCAGGTAACGGTCGAGGTCGCGTTCTTCGCTGTAGGGGACGCCGGTGCCGAGCAGAGCGCCTTCGAGCTTGCGCCGGTCGGAGACGCGGATGCGACGCTGGTTGAGCAACGCGCCTTGGCCTTTGGCCGCCGTGAACAACTCGTTCTTGCACGGGTCGTAAATCACGCCGACAAGCAGGGCGTCTTCCTTCATCAATGCAATCGAGACGGCGAAGTGCGGAATGTCGTGCATGAAGTTGGTCGTGCCGTCGAGCGGGTCAACTATCCAACGGTATTCGCTGTCTTTGTCGCCGCTGAAACCGCTCTCTTCGGCGAGCACCGCGTGATCCGGGTAGGCTTTGTTTAAGCGGGCGATGATTTCCCGTTCGCAAGCAAAATCTATTTCCGAGACGAAGTCGTTGCGGCTTTTGGCGCGCACCGTGAGCGTCTCGAGGCGCTTGACGCCGAGCAGCATGATGCGCCCCGCTGCGACGGCGGCTTTTTCCGCGGTATTGGCGTAGGCAGAGAGCAAAGGTGACTCCGGGCGGTGACCGGTCGTCATTGTAGCGGTTCGGACGCCGCCGCACGGGCGTGCTCGCCCGTTTGCACGGCTTGCGCTCCTTATAATGACCGCATGACGAACGAGACCAACGATGCCTTGCCGCCGGTGCGTTTCGTCCTGGTCGAGACGACCCATCCCGGCAACGTCGGCGCCGCCGCCCGTGCAATCAAGACCATGGGCTTCGACCGGTTGTGCCTGGTAAAACCGCGGCGTTTTCCCTCGGACGAGGCGACGGCGATGGCGGCGGGCGCCGGCGACGTTCTTGAACGCGCGGCGTTGGCTGAATCCCTGGCCGACGCGGTGAGGGATTGCTGCTTAGTGGTCGGTGCAAGCGCACGGCTGCGCCAGATGAAGTGGCCGAGCCTGTCGCCCGCCGAGGCGGCGGTGAAGTTGATCGAGTTCGCGCCGCACGGGCCGGTTGCCGCGGTGTTCGGTTGCGAGAGCTCGGGACTCAGCAATGAACAGATGGATTTATGTCATTACCTCGTCCACATCCCCTGCAACCCGAGTTTCAGTTCGTTGAACTTGGCGGCGGCGGTGCAGGTGATCGCTTACGAGGTCAGGAAATTCGCGCTGTCCGAGGAAGTCGCCGCCCGCGTGCAATCCGACGGCGGGCCGGACGCGCCCGCGGCGTCCGAAGAAGTCGAGGGGTTTTACCGTCATCTGGAGGAGTCGTTGCGTACGACGCCTTTTTTCGCTTCGCGTCAATCGCAGTCTCTGATGCGGCGTTTGCGCAAGCTGTTCAACCGCACCCATCTGAGCCGGCGCGAGGTCAACATACTGCGCGGCGTGCTCAGTGCTTTCGGACGCGGGGCGGTCGGCAAAAGCCGCGACTGACCCCTGCCGCCGCGTTCGTTTTCCGCACGAAAGGTGGTGTTCAGAGGGGGGCTGAAAGCAACCGCCGGGGACAGCGCAAGGAAAACTGCCCTGTTCCGTTGAAAGAATCACCGACGGCCTTTAATTAAGAACTTTTGCGTCTGCTCATGGTTCTCATTTGGATTGGTGGGGGGATTGACATCGAGGCTTAAAAGCTCAATAAAGGACACGGCACTAAGGACACACTGAACCCAGTGTGAGGAGGTGGTGAAATGAGATACCTCACTTACTTAAAGTTTGCGTTGCTCGCCGTCGGCTGTTTTGCGGTACTGCCCGTCTCCGCTGATTACGACTTCGATGATCTCTCGAAGAAGTACTACGACGCTCACGTCGGCAAAGGGAAATACGGTGACCTATGGGAGCCCATCCCGATTCAGAGCTACTGGAACCCGAAAGATTTCTATGAGCCGCCTCAAAGTTTGCAGCTCGAAGTCAGTCGGGAGCAATGCGTAGCTTGTCACCTGACCGCCACCGCGGGACACGTCTATAGTTGGCAAAAAAGCGCCCATGCAAAGTTGGATGAAATCCGTAATTTGGATGCTTCCGACTCACGAGCCTATAAAAAGGATCTGATTAAAGAAGTAGAGCAGAACCTGCGCAAACTCGGGTTGCTCGAAAAAGGCAAACAGCTGGAGGAAGTCGGCTGCATAGACTGCCACGGCGGTGTCGGCAAGGAGAGCATCAAGCACCATAAGGATCTGGTGATGCCCGACCGGGTGTCTTGCGGCGTCTGCCATCTCAGCCAGTTTGCCGAAGCAGAATCCGAAAGAGAACAAGAATGGCCGCAAGGCCAATGGCCCAAGGGACATCCTTCCCATGCGGTTGATTGGAACGCCAACGTGCACACCGCGATTTGGGCGGGCATGCCGCAGCGCGAAATCGCCCAAGGATGCGATATGTGCCATTACAATCAGAACAAATGCGACGGTTGTCACACGCGGCACAGCTTCTCCGCGGCGGAAGCGCGCAAGCCTGAAGCCTGCGCAACCTGCCACAACGGCGTCGATCACAACGAATTCGAGAATTACATGATGTCGAAGCACGGCGTCATCTATGAAATGCACGGCAAGAACGAGTGGGACTGGGAAGTGCCTCTCGCCGACGCCATGACGAAAGGAAACTACACTGCGCCGACTTGCGCCCTGTGCCATTTCGAGTTCAACGGTGAGTTCTCGCACAACACGGTGCGCAAGGTCAGATGGGGCTTCAACCCGACCAACGGAGTCGCGGACAACCTGTCCCACCCGTGGTTCGAGGAGCGTAAAGACTCATGGGTCGCCACCTGCAGCATGTGCCATTCGCCGAGGTTCTCGCGTATATGGCTCGACACCGCTGACAAGGGCACCATTCACGGCTTGGAAATCCAGAACAAGGCCAAGAAGATCTTGGACAAGCTATATGAAGACGGTCTGCTGTCGACCAAGAACCGCCCGGCGCCTCCCAAGCCGGTCGAGGACGCGCCGGGGGATTTCTTTGCTTTGTTCTGGGCTGAAGAGAACAATCCTTCGCTGATGGACCGGCTTTACGCCGAGATTTGGGAGCACGACGCCATCAAGCACATGAAAGGCATATTCCACGTCAACCCCGGCGGCTTCACTTACACGGAAGGTTGGTCTGAACTGATATACCGTTACACCGAGATGTACAACGAGGCCAGCCGTATCCGCGAAATAGCCGATTTGCGCAAGAAAGTCGATCAATTAATGAACAGATAAAACACCCTCTTTAACCTAAGACCTTGATGGGCTTCAGCAAGCCTCAAGCCGTTCAAGGAGCCGTCGCTCGCGCCGTCCGGCAGCTGTATCGCGGTCGGCGACGCGGGTGTTTTTGAGGGGCGGCGACACGCCTGACGATTGTTCGTCGTCGCGCCTCATCGCTGACACACCGATACCGCTTTCTGAAACCGACGGCCGAGCGTAGAGCTGTCGCCGTCGGATGGACACGCCGCTCACCGAGCGCAAACCGGGTTATGATTCCTTTGATGGGTACCGTTAAAGAATTCGCACCGCGACCGTGGGTGATTGCGGCGTTGTTGCTGGCAGGCGTTCACGGCGCCGGCTGCACCGGCGAAAAACCGCAGGAAAGCGCCGAGCCGTCTTTCAGCGTCGTGCAAAGAATAGACGTGGCGAATCCGCCGGACGGTGCGGTCAAACCGGCAATCGCCGGTTACTTCCCGATACAAGATCTCCTCAACTATCAGATCCGTTTCCCCGGATTCCCGAACGTCTATCTGCAGGTCGCGGAGTACACAGACCGAAAGAACAACGGTCATCGCGCCGTCGTCTATCCTTCGTCGGCCACCGCCGCGTATCTGCAAAGCGCTCTTCCGGCGGATGAGCAAGCCGAGAAACAGCCCGCCGACGTCCGTCATCGCCTGTGGAACGAACTGGGGCAGGTCATCAGGCGCCATACCGCGCCGTCGGCGTTGTTCGTGAGCTGGTGGGACAACAGCCAGCGCGTTCATCTGTTGACGGGCAGGCAGGTTTGGCTCAAGCAACCCGCGCAAAGCGCCTATCAAAACCAGCGCGAGGCGGAGATGTGGAGCGAGATTGCCGGCGGTCTTGCAAAGGACGACGCCTCGCGGGTTTTCGCCCAGGCGCTGCTCGAGCCGGCCGAGCAAGGCGTCGCCCGGTTGGCGAAGGCGTTGCGCGGGAACAAAGACGTGTTCTTGCTCGTCGGCAGCGACGACCTGGCTCGTTTGGGTGAGATGACGAGGCTCGCCGGCGTCAAAGCGTCTTTGGAGATGAGGGTGTTCCCGCAATCGAGCCACAACGTCCACACCTTGATCGCCCACGTCAAAGGTTGGGCGAGCGACGGACATGGCACCGGCAGCTATATGGTGCAAAGACTGCCGCAAACGTCCCGCGTCAGAGTCTGGCGGGTTACCGACAAGGCTTTCGAGGACAGTTTGCTGGTGCGCCTGCTGCCGTTCACCAGTTCCTTGGAAAAGGAAGGACACGGTCCGGCGGTCAAACTGGTCTATCAATCCCCGGCGTCGGAAATGGGGATTTATCAACTGGCCCCGGCTCTTCTCGACAAAGAATAAGTTCAAGACACCTCCCTCGCGACGTGCCGGAGAGACGCCCCGCCCGCGGCACCGTCCGGGCGGCATAAGGGGGAAACCCGCGAGTCGGCGGCAGTGCCCGGACAAGGGAACGGCGCCTTGCCGCCGGTCTGAAATCGGCCCGCCCCCTTGAAAATCCAGGGAAAACCCCTGCCGCCGTCTGCGCATACCCTATAGGGAATACTTGCGTAAAATACTCAGGAATTATATCTTTGAGACGTTCCGGGACAGCCCGGAACCGAAACATGCCCGAAAGAGGGGGAATCGAGACTAATGAAAGTTACATCCAAAGGACGCTACGCGGTAACGGCGATGCTCGACCTCGCGTTGCACAGCCGGGATGGTGACGTGGCGTTGACCGCCATCGCGGCCCGTCAGGATATTCCGGCTTCTTACTTGGGGCAGCTGTTCGCACAGCTGTGCAGGAGCGGCTTGGTCGCGAGCCGTCGCGGCCCCGGCGGCGGTTACAGGCTGGCGAAAGCGTCGGACGATATTTCGGTGGCGGACGTCATCTGCGCGGTGGACGAAAGCGTGGACAACACCCGCTGCGGCGGCAAAGCCGACTGTCAAGGAAACCAGCGCTGCCTTTCGCACGGTTTGTGGGAGAACCTGAACCACAAGGTATACAACTTCCTCAGCGCCACCTCGCTGTCCGCGGTGCTTGCCGAACGCGAAGCGATCAAGGTAGCGAAACGTCAGGATTATCTGTTCGAGCGGCGTCACGCGACGCCGATGCACCGCCAGGACGAAGCGTTGTCCGAGAGGGTTCAGTGATGAGCAAAGTGAAGCCGCCGATCTACCTCGACTACAACGCGACCACGCCGGTGGATGAACGCGTCGCCAAGAAGATGGTCGAGTTCATGACCACCGAAGGCACGTTCGGCAACCCTGCTTCACGCAGCCATTCGTTCGGCTGGCAGGCCGAGGAAGCGGTCGAGGAAGCGCGACGTCACGTCGCCGCGCTGGTCAACGCCGACCCCAGGGAAATCGTCTGGACCAGCGGCGCGACCGAGGCCGACAACCTTGCAATCAAGGGCGCGGCGCATTTCTACGGCAAGAAAGGCAAGCACGTCGTCACCCTCAAGACCGAGCATAAGGCGGTGCTCGACACCTGCCGGCAACTCGAACGCGAAGGCTTTGAAGTGACGTATCTCGAACCCGAACCGGACGGCTTGCTCGACCTCGGTAAATTTGAGGCGGCGTTGCGCGACGACACGGTGTTGGCGTCGGTGATGCACGTCAACAACGAGATCGGCGTGATTCAGGACGTTGAGGCGATCGGGCGGATTACGCGCGAACGCGGCATCATCTTCCACGTTGACGCGGCACAGAGCGCGGGCAAGGTGCCGATAGACCTCAAGCAGCTGGAAGTCGATTTGATGAGCTTCTCGGCGCACAAGATTTACGGGCCGAAAGGCGTCGGCGCGCTGTACGTCAGGCGCAAGCCGCGTGTGCGCATCGAGGCGCAGATGCACGGCGGCGGCCACGAGCGCGGCATGCGGTCGGGCACGCTCGCAACCCACCAGATTGTCGGCATGGGCGAGGCGTTTCGCATCGCCAAGGAAGTCATGCCCGCGGAAATCGAGCGCATCAAGGGACTGCGGGACAGATTGTGGGAGGGCTTGAAAGACGTCGAGGAAGTTTACGTGAACGGTTCGCTTGAACGCCGCGTCGCGGGCAACCTCAACGTCAGTTTCAACTTCGTCGAAGGCGAGTCGCTGATCATGGCGTTGAAGGACATCGCAGTCTCAAGCGGTTCGGCGTGCACGTCGGCTTCTCTCGAACCGAGCTACGTGCTGCGCGCCATCGGCCGCAACGACGAACTCGCACACAGCTCGATCAGGTTTTCAATCGGCCGCTACACCACGGCGGAAGACGTTGACTACACCGTGGAACTGATAAAGAACGCGGTCAACAAGCTGCGCGACCTCTCCCCGTTGTGGGAGATGTTCAAGGAAGGCGTGGACCTCGATTCCGTCGAGTGGGTCGTGCATTGACGAAAATTCTATAAAGGAGGATTAAATCATGGCTTATGGAAAAAAAGTGCTTGATCACTATGAAAACCCGCGTAACGTCGGGTCGCTGGACAAGGCGGACCCGCAGGTCGGCACCGGCATGGTCGGCGCGCCGGCGTGCGGCGACGTGATGAAGCTGCAAATCAAGGTCAACGACAAGGGGGTCATCGAGGACGCCAAGTTCCGTACCTACGGTTGCGGCTCCGCGATCGCCTCGTCGAGCCTGCTTACCGAGTGGGTGCAGGGCAAGACCCTCGGCGAAGCCCAGCAAATCAAGAATTCTCAGATTGCCGAGGAACTGTCGTTGCCGCCGGTGAAGATTCACTGTTCGGTGCTCGCCGAGGACGCGATCAAAGCCGCGATCAAGGACTACGAGCAAAAGCAGACGGGCTTTCACAAGAAGTCCGCCTGAAGACCGCCAAGTTTCAGCGAGTCTTTCAGGGAGATCTTCGATGGCGATTACGTTGACCGCCGCCGCCGCGGACCGGGTCAGGCGGCACATCGCCGCGCGCGGCAAAGGTCTCGGCGTGCGTCTCGGCGTGCGCACCAGCGGCTGCTCGGGCATGGCCTACGTGGTCGAATACGCCGACCGGGTAGAGGAAGGCGATCAGGTGTTCGAGGACAAGGGCGTCAAGATGGTGGTGGACCCGAAGAGCCTGGTGTATCTCGAAGGCACCGAGCTCGATTTCGGCAAGGAGGGTCTCAACGAAGGCTTCAAGTTCAACAACCCGAACGAAAAAGGGCGTTGCGGCTGCGGAGAAAGTTTCAACGTATAAGACGTGCCGGCTTTCTCCGCCGCGGACGCACGATCCGCCTCTCCCGGGACGCGCCTTACAAAGTACACCGCTTCGCCGCCCGGCGCTGTTGCTTGCGCCGTCGCGGCTTTCACCCGCTTGGCCATGAACCTGAATCCCGCCGACAATTATTTTGAGCTGTTCGACGTGCCGGCCGGTTTCAACGTCGAGTCCGCGCGGATAGAAAGCAAGTACCGCGAACTGCAATCGCTGCTGCATCCAGACCGTTACGCGACCGCCGGCGCGCAGGAAAAACGGCTTGCGATGCAGGGCGCCGCGCTGGTCAATCAAGCCTACGCGGTGTTGAGCGACGACTGCGCGCGCGCCGCTTACTTGCTCGAACTCAAGGGCGTTGCGTTCGCCGGCGAGCCCGACACCCTGAACGCCCCCGATTTTCTGATGCAACAGATGGAACTGCGCGAGGCGCTCGAACAAAGCACCGCCGCCGCTGACCCCGCCGCCGCTTTGACCCAGCTTGAACAAGACGCCGGCGCGCGCATGACCGAACTGGCCGGGAGTTTCGAGCGCGCTTACGCCGGCGACGATCTCAACGCCGCGCGCGAGACCGTGCTCAAGATGAAGTTCATCCGCAAATTCCGCGACGAGGTCGGCGCCGCGCGCCGACGCGCTTTGGCGCCCGACGCCGGTGCGGGCAGCCGGAGCCGGTAAACCGCGATGGCGCTCATCCAGATTAGCGAGCCCGGCGAGTCGCCGCCGCACCGCCCGCGTCTTGCCGCCGGCATAGACCTCGGCACGACCAATTCGCTGATTGCGCTGGTGCAAGACGGCAAGGCCGACACCTTGCCCGACGAACAAGGCCGCCACGCCTTGCCGTCGGTCGTGCGCTATCTGCCCGGCGACGTTGTCGTCGGCGACGCAGCGCTCGGTGCGGCGTTGTCCGACCCGTTGAACACGATTGCGTCGGTCAAGCGCCTGATGGGACGGCGCCCCGAAGAAGCCGCCGCGTTGCGCGGGCGGCTGCCCTACCGCGTCACCCACGCTGACGGCACGGTCGCCAGGATTGAGACCGCGGCGGGGCCGAAGACCGCGGTCGAGGTGTCGTCCGAGATCCTCAAGACGCTCAAACAACGCGCGGAGACCGCAGTCGAGGCGCCTCTCGACGGCGTCGTCATCACCGTGCCGGCTTATTTCGACGACGCCCAACGCCAAGCGACCAAGGACGCGGCGAAGCTCGCGGGCCTTGAGGTGCTGCGGCTGTTGAACGAGCCGACCGCCGCCGCGGTCGCTTACGGTCTCGACCGGGGCGGTGAAGGCGTTATCGTGGTGTTCGACCTCGGCGGCGGCACGTTCGACGTGTCGGTGTTGAAGCTCGAGAAAGGCGTGTTCCAAGTGCTCTCGACCGGCGGCGACACCGCACTCGGCGGCGACGATTTCGACCGGCTCATTTCCGAACACCTGGTCGAACAAGGCGGACTCGCCGGGAACGAGGAACCCGCCGTCCTGCGCGGCCTGCTGCGCGAAGCGCGCGCGTTCAAGGAGCAGTTGAGCGAGTCCGATGAAGTCGTGCGCCGCGTCGAGCTGCCCGGCGGACACGCGTGGGAACAACGTCTCACGCGCGGGACGGTGGAACGGCTGATCGAACCGTTGCTTGAGAAAGTCGTCGCGGTATGCCGCGAGGTGCTGCACGACGCTGGCCTGTCGCCGCAGGAAGTCGGTGAAGTCGTGCTGGTCGGCGGTTCGACGAGGGTGCCGCTGGTGCGTCGTCGGGTCGAAGAAGTGTTTGCGCGCAAGCCTCTCACCGGCGTTGACCCCGACCGCGTGGTCGCCGTCGGTGCCGCGATTCAAGCCGACGTGCTGATCGGCAATTCCGCACGGCGTGAGATGCTGCTGCTCGACGTCGCGCCGTTGTCGCTCGGCATCGAGACCATGGGCGGACTGGTCGAGAAACTCATTCCGAGAAACACCGCGATTCCGGTTGCGCGCGCGCAGGAGTTCACGACTTTCAAGGACGGGCAGACCGGCATGGCGATTCACGTCGTGCAAGGCGAGCGCGAGCTGGTGAATGAGTGCCGCTCGCTTGCACGCTTTGAGCTGAAGGGAATACCCGCGCTGGTCGCGGGCGCGGCGCGGATTCGCGTCACTTTCCAAGTTGACGCCGACGGCCTGCTGACGGTCGAGGCCGAGGAGACGACCCAGGGCGTCAAGGCCGGGGTCGAGGTGCGTCCCTCTTACGGCTTGTCGGACGGCGAGATAGAGGCGATGCTCAAGGATTCGATGGCGCACGCCGCCGAAGACGTCGAAGCGCGGCGCTTGAGGGAACGCGAAGTCGAAGCGCGGCGCGTGGTCGAGGCGCTCGACTCGGCGCTCGCCGCGGACGGCGACGAGCTGCTCGAGGAAAGCGAGCGCGCCGCAATCGACGCCGCCCGCAAGCAGGTTCAGAACGCCGTCGGTTCGGGCGACCCCGACGCCGTCGCCGCCGCGGCCGAGGCGCTCGAAAAGAGCAGCGAAGCGTACGTCGCGCGGCGCATGAACCGCAGCGTCCAGCGCGTGATGCGCGGCCGCGCGGTCGAAGAATTCAGCGAAGACAACCCCGGTTGAGGTGCACGGTGCCGAAGATACAGTTTCTGCCGCATGAGAAATTCTGCCCCGAAGGCAAGACCGTCGAGGTCGAGCCGGGTGTCAGCATCTGCGACGCGGCGCTTGAGAACGGCGTCGAGATTGAGCACGCTTGCGAGAAGTCCTGCGCGTGCACGACTTGCCACGTGCACGTGCGCAAAGGTTACGATTCGATCGAGGAGCCGAGCGAGGACGAAGAGGATTACCTCGACAAGGCTTGGGGGCTTGACCCCGATTCGAGACTGAGTTGTCAGGCGAAAGTCGCCGATCAAGATTTGGTCGTCGAGATTCCGAAGTACACCGTCAATCTGGTCTCAGAGAACGACTGAGGAGGAGAGCATCATGGGACTTAAATGGACCGACAGCAGGGACGTCTCGATTGCGCTCGACGAAGCGCATCCCGACGTGGATCCGCAATACGTGCGTTTCACCGACTTGCGTGAATGGGTCTGCGCGCTCGAGGAGTTCGACGACGACCCCGCGCACTGCGGGGAGAAAGTGCTCGAAGCGATTCAGATGATGTGGATCGAGGAGAAGTCGTGACCGGCGGGGCAGGCGGCGGAAAGCGCACCGCCTCTAGTTGTCCGTGTTTGTAACGGTGTCTTTGGCGGTCCGGGCGCGGCGACGGTAATCGTGCACGAATTTATCTTGTCCCAGCACGTGAACTTCGGATACCAGCGGGCGCAAACCGCTGGTTAATCTGTTTTTCAGGGAGTCGAAGGTTTCCGGGTCTTCCTCAAGGTCTGAATCGCTGACAACAATGCAGAAAGCCGCTTTTCTGCTAAGCAGTCTTTTTCTTCTTCCGGCTGTATCCGAATCTTGTTTGGTAAATCTTTCCCAGTTTATTCTGGAAATAACGGGCAGCCTGAACAAGATCACCAAACTTCCATAAGCTTTAAGAACCTGCTCTTGGAAAATCTCTTTTTCTATGGTTTTGTTTTTGAGGCCATCGTCTTCAATGCTTTGGGAATTATATACATTAGTCCCTAAAGACCATTCGTATCGATTTGACGCTTCATCGCCCGGCTAACGCCGCCAGCTCCACGTCCAGACGCCCCATTCCCGGAGGCCAAGATATTCAACGCGGCGTTGATGTCCGCGTTGTCCCGATGTCCGCATTCGCGGCACTGAAATAGGCTTTGCGTCTGACGGTTGCCCTTATGGACATAACCGCACTCATGACAAGTCTGACTTGTATGGGCGGCGGGAACTTTCACCACCGACATCTTGTAGCTCAAGCACTGCTCCAACCGATACCAGCACGATTCTCGATTCCCCTTGTTTATTGCCGACTTCCGCTTCACGTTCTTTCCCGGCTTCTCAAGCGTGCCTTTCGCGCTGCGCGACATCTTGTCAGGTTGCAAATCCTCGATGTAAGCCACATTGAACTTGTCCGCCAGCATCCGCGAGACTTGGTGACACCAATTCGTCCGCGCCTGCATCATTCGTTTGTGCGCCTTTTGAAACCTCACCCGAGCCGCCATGTAGCGGTTCGATGGACGACGCCTCTCTTTCCGGCTTCCCCCGTCCCTGCGCTGCATCGTTCTCCCGTGACGCTTCGCTTTCGCCTCAAGCCGCTCCAAGTCCGGCATCCGATAAATCTCGCGCTCCGATGTCGCCGCCTGGTAATGATTGCGGTCTATCCCGACCGCCTTTATCTCGTGCGGAACATCCGCCTCAGGCGCAAGCACTTCATACACGACATACGCATACCACTTGCCCGCCTCGTATTTGATTCGCCCGCTGACCGGTCTGCCGTCCTTGCATGGATTTCTCCCCGTCAATTTCATCTGCCCGATCTTCTGAACATGCAACCATTTCCCCTCCACCTTGAACGATTGAGACACCAACGGAATCGACGGCGTAGCCCTGTATGCCCCCTTGAACTTCGGCAAGCCCGCATCTTTCTCCTTGTAGAACTTCTTGTATGTCCGCTCTATGTCCGGCAACACGCCCCGGACGATGGCGCATGAATGCCCCTGCAGCCACGGCGTATTGTCCCTGAGCCACTTGAATACCCTCTGCGTCCCCGCCAGCCCCCGC
>CAZKLI010000217.1:0-8266 GCA_964553575.1 uncultured Chromatiales bacterium | reverse complement strand
CGCGCGGGGTCAACGCCTCGCCGCTGCTGGAGAAGCTCCGCCGCGAAGACGCCTCGCCGCCCGCAACGCGCGAAAGCGCTCCGGCCTGAACGTGCGGCGGCGGGGTGAGCGTGGTTTAATGGGCGTGTTTTAATGAACGGGCGATTGACGATTGGGCCGTCGCCAAGTGGTAAGGCACCGGGTTTTGATCCCGGCATTCGCAGGTTCGAATCCTGCCGGCCCAGCCACCTTCCCGCAGCCGGGAGCGTCCGTCTTCGGAGTGCATAGATGAACAATGTCTCGACCCGCATCGTGCTGTTTTCCGGCAACGCCAACCGCGCCCTCGCCGAGAAGATTGCCGCTTGCCTGAACATGCGGCTGGGCAAGGCCGTCGTTGACCGCTTCAGCGACGGCGAGATTCGTGTCGAGATAAAAGAGAACGTCAGGGGCGGCGATGTGTTCGTCATCCAGCCGACCTGCGCGCCGACCAACGACCACTTGATGGAACTGCTGATGATGGTGGACGCGCTGCACCGTGCGTCGGCGTCGAGAATCACCGCGGTCGTCCCGTATTTCGGTTATTGCCGCCAAGACCGCAGGATTCACTCGATGCGCGTGCCGATTTCGGCCAAGGTCGTCGCCGACATGATAGACCGCGTCTCGACCAGCCGCGTGCTGACCGTTGACCTGCACGCCGAGCAGGTGCAGGGCTTCTTCAACATGCCCGTGGACAACGTCTATGCTTCGCCGGTGCTGATCAAGGACGTCGTCAGGCACGTCGGCTCCGATTGCGCCGTGGTGTCGCCCGACGTCGGCGGCGTCGTCAGGGCGCGCGCCATCGCCAAACGTCTCGACGACGCCGACCTGGTAATCATAGACAAGCGCCGCCCGCGCCCGAACGAAGCCGAAGTGATGAACGTCATCGGCGACGTCAAAGGCAGGGACTGCATCATCATGGACGACATGGTGGACACCGCCGGCACCTTGTGTCGCGCCGCCGAAGTCCTGAAGAAGCAGGGCGCCAAGCAAGCCGTCGCCTACGCGACCCACCCCGTGCTGTCGGGCGACGCGGTGCGCAACGTCGCCGACTCGGTGCTCGACGAACTGGTCGTCACCGACACAATCCCCCTGTCGGCGGAAGCCGAGCAATGCGAACGCATCCGCCAGATCAGCATCGCCGAGATGCTCGGCCAGTCCATTTTCAACATCCACAAGGAATCCTCGATCAGCAGCCTGTTCGTGTGACGACCCGCCGCGGGCGCCACGCGCGAGTGAGTGTTGCGGGAGCGAACGTCGTGCAGGCTTTCCCGCGCGAAGCCGTGGGTGTCGGGCGCGGCGGGTTGTGTATAATGCGCGCTCCTTTTACCCGTGGATTCGACTGAATCGGTCATGCAAGATCAATTTGAACTCAAGGCAAGCCCGCGCAACGAGACCGGCAAGGGCGCGATGCGCCGCTTGCGCAGCGCGGGGCTGGTGCCGGCGGTGGTCTATGGCGGCGGCGAGCCGTCGAATCTCTCGATTCAGGCCGACGAGCTGATTCACCACCTCGAAAACGAAGCCTTTTACTCGCACATCCTGACGCTGAAGGTGGACGGCAAGGAACAGCGCGTCGTGTTGCGCGACCTCCAGCGTCATCCGAGCAAACCGCAGATATTGCACCTCGACTTGTTGCGCGTCAGCGAGGATCAGCAAATCAAGGTGCACGTGCCGCTGCACTTTCTCGGAGAGGACGAGTGCGTCGGAGTCAAGCAGGAGGGCGGCGTAATCAACCACCTCCAGACCGACGTCGAGGTGTCGTGCCTGCCGAAAGACTTGCCGGAGTTTCTTGAAGTGAACGTCTCCGAGCTCAAGCTCGGTCACTCGCTTCACCTGTCCGACGTCCGCGTGCCCGAGGGCGTCGAAATCATCGCCTTGACTCACGGCGAGGAAAGCGACGCCGCGGTGGTTACCGTGTTCAGGCCGCGCGTCGTCGAGGAAGAGGAAGTCGCCGCCGCAGCCGAGGAAGCCGAGGGAGAAGAGGCCGCCGCCGAGAAAGAGGATTCGGAAAAGGGCGAAGAGGCGAAAGCGTCCGACGACAAGAAGTAAGAGAGGGTGCGGCGTCCTAGCCTTTGCCGCGCCGTTTTATCACTACCCCCTGACGCCGTACCGATTGCATGAGCGGCATCGCCTTGATTGCAGGTCTCGGCAACCCCGGCGCCGAATATCAACACAACCGCCACAACGCGGGTTTCTGGTTTCTCGACGCACTTGCGCGTGAGTGCGGCGCGCAGTTGAACAACCAGCCCAAGCTGCACGGCGCGAGTGCGCGCGTGGACTTCGGCGGGGCGCCGGTGCGGCTGTTCAAGCCGGCGACCTACATGAATCACAGCGGGCGCGCGTTGCAGGCGGTCGCCGCTTTCTACAAGGTCGAGCCCGAGCGGATTCTGATCGCCCACGACGAGATTGACTTCCCGCCGGCGCAGGTACGGCTGAAGCGCGGCGGCGGCCACGGCGGGCACAACGGTTTGCGCGACGTAATCGCTCATATCGGCGCGGATTTCTGGCGGTTGCGCGTCGGCGTCGGGCATCCGGGCAGCAAGGAGCGGGTGACGTCGCACGTCTTGGGCGACGTATCCGCGGAAGAGGAAGCCGCGATCCGGGAAAGTTTCGGCTGTGCGATGTCGGTCGTCCCGTCGCTCGTGCAAGGCGAGTTCGACGCGGCGCTGAACGCGCTGCACGCGGGCGACTGACGGGAGGCCAGCGTGGGTTTCAAGTGCGGCATCGTCGGCCTGCCCAACGTCGGCAAATCCACGCTGTTCAACGCGCTGACCCGCATGACCGTCGCCGCCGAGAACTACCCTTTCTGCACGATAGACCCGAACGTCGGCACGGTCGCGGTGCCCGATGAGCGGTTGGACAAGATTTCGGCGATTGCGAAGTCCGCGAAGACGGTGCCGACCACGCTCGAGTTCGTTGACATCGCCGGGCTGGTCGAGGGTGCGTCGAAAGGCGAGGGACTCGGCAACCGGTTTCTCGAACACGTCCGCCGCACGCAGACCATCGCCCAGGTCGTGCGATGTTTTGAAGACGGCGAGGTCACCCACGTCGAAGGCAAGGTCAATCCGGTTTCCGATATCGAGACGATCAACACCGAGCTGCTGCTCTCCGATCTCGAAATCGCCGGTCGCGCCGCTGAACGCGAGGCGAAGGCTGCCAAGTCGGGCGACAAGCGGGCGCTGGCGCGGCGTCGCGCGGTGCAACGCGTTCACGACGAGCTCGCGCAAGGCAGGCCGGTTCGCGGCCTCGACCTGGACGACGACGAACGCGCGTTGGTGCGCGAGCTGAACCTGATTACCGCCAAGCCGATGATCGTGGTCGCCAACGTGGACGAGGACGGGCTGTCGGGCAACCGCCACGTCGAGGCGGTGCGGGATTACGCCGCCGCCAACGCGCTTGAGGTGCTGACGGTGTGCGCGAAACTCGAGGCCGAGTTGCAGGGGTTCGACGACGACGAGCGCGCGGCGTTTCTGCAGGACGCGGGCGGCGCCTCGGGGCTGGAGCGGGTCATCGCCGCCGGTTACCGCGCGTTGAACCTGTTGACGTTCTTCACCGCCGGGCCCAAGGAAGCGCGGGCGTGGACGACGCGGACGGGTTCGCTTGCACCGCAGGCCGCCGGCTGCATCCACAGCGATTTCGAAAGAGGGTTCATCCGCGCCGAGGTTGTCGGCTATGACGACTATATCGCCTGCGGCGGCGAACACGGCGCCAAGGAAGCGGGCAAGCTGCGTCTCGAAGGCAAGGACTACACGGTCGAGGAAGGCGACGTGATGCACTTCCGCTTCAACGTTTGACGCGCTTCACTCTCTACAAATTTCTGGCGGTGCTTCTATTCGTAATTGACATATTTGATGACCTGGTCTTTGAACAGTTGACGCACACGATAGTCTCCGCTTTTTCCGCCAGCAGTTGTTCCATTCTTTGCTTGACAATGTTGATATATTCTCTGTTGACGTCTATGAGAACGAAACGCCTGTCTGTTTTAATGGCCGCCTCTCCAACCGTGCCTACTCCTGCAAAAGGGTCCATCACGACGTCATCCTTGAAAGAGTAGTAACTTATTACTTTCTCGGCTAATTTAAGCGGGAAGATTGCCGGATGATGTTTTGAATGCGCCGGAGGCAATTTCCAGACGTTGGTTTTGTCGTATCCGTCCGGTATTTTTGACGCTTCTACAAGTTTCTTATCAGGGTGTTTCCTGATGAACCAATCAATCAGCCTGTCGCTTTGTTTCCTATAAACCAGCACGTATTCTGTCACAGGCACCGGCTTGTATTGCAACGGATTTCTATCGGCTGAGAATCTTCTCCCCCTGCCGGTCGCCCAACCGGCCCCCTCCGGTTTTTGCCATACGATATCGTCAACAAATTCAAACCCCTCTTCCATGAAGATGCGGTGAAAGTCGAACGGCACCGCGATTCTTTTTGAAGCTTTGCTCCTGTTTTCTCTTCGAATCAAAACCGGAGAGACGTTGAGTACGAAAAACCGGCCTTCCACCATGACTCTCTCACAAGCCCGGATAATTTTTCTCATCTTGTAGAGATAATCTTCATAATCCGTGTACTCAGTGTATTCCGGCTTGGCGTTGAAATACGGGGGAGAGGTAAAAATCAGGTCAACCGAATCCTTGGGGAAATCGGCCAGCACTTTCTCGCTGTCCCCAAAAGCGATGGTGTTCCTCGTGTGGGACCGATGATAAGCGTCCTTTTTGCTTTCTTTTTTAACCGTTCTTTCTTCGCGTCTCTTTAACAAGCGTTTTTCGAGGAGGTCCCTTTTTGTGCTGCGTCTTTCGTCAATCAACGACGTCTTGGCGCTTAACACCACTTCTCCCACCCTGGACTTATCGGATTTATTGATTACGCTGATTCTCCAGATATGGCTCCTATCGTCTATTTCCGGCAAACCGAAGGCTGTGGCTTTATCAAGCTCATATTCTTTCATCAAATTTGTGGCGATCTTCTGCGCTTCGGCGACCGTCTTCACGATATACTTTCTTCTGTCAGCAACCGTATTTTTACCGGTTTCAATTTCAGTCTGTGCTCTCATTGGTTTTTCCTCGATCAGGTCTCCGGAATGACCGGGAATTCCGAGTTTCATCCCAGTCTTCCGGTGCTAGGCAGGTGAAGAAAACGGTTTTTATTTTACCCCTCGTGACCAAGAAATTCATTCGGTTGCATGGGGTCGGCACATTGAGACAGAGACATATATCAGGCAGGCGCCGACGGCAGGTCAGGGTTTAATGACAGGCGGTTTATACAGATTGCGTTACACTGTTTGCGGCGGTGGGCTAGAATGCCCGCCGTGATTCGTGGCTATGTAGCTCAGTCGGTTAGAGCACGGCATTCATAATGCCGGTGTCGCTGGTTCAAGTCCAGCCATAGCCACCGATTTTTCCTACTCTTCGACGTCTTCGTCGTAGTTCTTGACACGCTGGCTGAACGCTTTGTGGAAAGCGCCCGCCCGACCGATAAGCCAATCGGCCCGTCTTTGCGCCAATCGTTTTGCTGGTCATGAAAGTTATTCATGATACCCGGAAAGCAGCCGGGCAAAGTCTTCGTCTTCGTAGGCGAAGCCGGGTGATTGCGTGCGCAGTTTATCGAGCGACCGCCGCAGCCTTTTCAGGTTGGCTTGAAGCCGTGCGTCGTCGGCGGTGATGACGCGCGCCTTGTCGAAGTCCACCAAGAAGACTTCCGCGGCGCTTTCTCCGAGCAGCACGTTGTGCGCGTTGAGGTCGGCGTGATGCACGCCCGCGTCGTGAAAGCGGCGGATCGTCGCGCCGATTGCACGCCACTGTTCCGACGGCGGGCGTCCGGCGTCGTGGTCGCTCTGATTGTTTCCTCGGGCCAGCGCCTGCGACAGCGGTCGCGTGCCGGGGATGCGGAACGTAATCAAGTCGGCGGTGTAATACATCTTGCTTATGCCGCAGCGGCGGTAGCGTGCGGCGCAGGGGCGGGGCGCCGGCAGCTTCAGCCGTTGCAGTTCGGCGAGCAGCCGCCATTCGCGGAACGAACGCACTGCGCCTTCCTTGACGCCGAAGTAGGCGTCGCGGACGAAGCGTCCCGGCAGGCCGCCGCGGCGGTAGTGCTTGAGCACGAGCGCGTCGCCTTGCGCGCTGAAGAAAACCGCCGGGGCGCGCCCGCTGCGGGTTTCGCGTTCGACCGCGCCCGCGCGTCGCAACGCGTCGAGGTCGAACCAGTCAGGGGAGAATCGAGGCGCGGCGTCGCCGTCGTATAAGATATGCGTGCCGTTTTGCCGAATGAATAGTTCTTTCACGCTGATCAATCCGATGCCCGACTCGGTCTTCGCCGCCGGCAACCCGCCGGACACAATCTGCTTGGTGCGCTTGTCGGCGATCGGCGACGTCACGCACGCTTTGCCGATTGTCAATACTATCAGGTCTTGCTGGCCGCAGACGAAAATCACCTGGATTATCGGCAAGACCGAACTCGAGCTGGTGCACGACCTGCCCGGCGTGGAATTCATCGCTTTCGACAAGCGCCGCGGCGCTCGCGCCTACCTCGACCTGCGCCGGCGTCTGCGCGGGCGTCGCTTCGACGTCTTGTTGCTGATGCAGTTGTCGCTGCGCGCGAACTTGATTTCCTTGTTCGTCGAGGCGCCGGTCAAGATCGGGTTCGACCGGCGCCGCGCCAAGGATTTGCACGGCTTGTTCGTCAACCGGCGAATCGAGGCGAAGACCAACCAGCATGTGCTCGACGCTTTCTTCGGCTTCACCCGGGCATTGGGCATCACCGAGCAACGGCTGGTGTGGGACCTTTGCTGCTCTCCCGAAGATCAGGCGTTCGCCGAGCGGTGGCTGCCCGACGCCCCGGGGACGCGCACCTTGTTGATCAGCCCGTGCGGAAGTCACCCGCGCAGGAACTGGCCGCCCGAACGCTACGCCGAGATCGCGGACTACGCCGCACAGACTTATGCAATGCGCGTCGTGCTCACCGGCGGCGACAGCACCGTCGAGCGCGACTACAGCCGGCGGATTACCGCGGCGATGCACGCCAAGCCTATCGACCTGATTGGCAAGACGACCTTGCGCGAGCTGATGGCGGTGATTGCACGAGCCGACGTCGTCATCAGCCCCGATTCGGGGCCCGCGCATCTGGCGACTTGCGCCGGCAAACCGGTAATCGGTCTGTACGCCGCGAGCAACCCGCAGCGCACCGCGGCCTACTTGAGTATGCAATGGTGCGTCAACCGCTATCCCGACGCGGTGCGCCGGTATCTCGGGAAAGACTGGCGCGAGGTTCCGTGGGGCGCCAAGGTCAAGGACGCCGGCGCGATGGAATTGATCACCGTCGCCGACGTGCGCGAGCGGCTTGCACGTTGGCTCGACGTGCCGGTCTGAACCGTCTTCGCCGGATTACTATGTGCTGGATCCCAAGTCCATCCCGGGAATCACTTAATGAATTCTAAGGGAAAACGCCCGGATTCCGCTGGCCGTTCCTTGTGCCGCGTTTGTTTTATGACGGGAAGCTGGTCTATCGGTGGTGTCCAGACGGCGATATCCGCTGTGTGCAAACGTCTTCTGAAAGAGAAAAACTTCGAAGTCGATTTTATGATTTCCAAGTATCGAGGAGAGATGCTGCCCCGGATTCCGGAGGGCGTGCGATTGTTCACTTTTGACAGAAGTTACTTCCGCAAGTGGAAGACGCTACCTAAATCATCCCTTTCTCCGATGGCGGCGGATTGCCCCGGGTTGTTACAACGCGTATGGATGAACGGGTGGGGCTGTGGAATGAAACTGCGATTTTGCCTGAACCGAGAAAGGAGAGGGTTACGCTGGCCCCGCATATTCCAGATGGCGAACTACATTGACAGGCGCCGCCCCGACGTCATTGTCGCGCCCTTTAGTATGGGTGATTTATTCTTGAGGGCTTTTTTCGGTCGAAAGATTGCACGTCACAAACCCAAACTTATTGGTTCGTTGCACAATTCCATCTGTTTCGAATCCGGCTGGTTCTTTTCCAAAAAAATTCACGGCCTCTTACCTGAGGTCGATTTGATACAGACTGTTTCAAAGGGTCTCGCGGATGATTTTGTTTCACGAACAGGAATAGACGAGAAGAAAGTGGTTACAATACACAACCCCGTTTCTCTTGAGGGCATATCCGGCTTGAAGCGGAAAAAACTTTCTCTTCCGCCGTGGTTCACGCAACAGGATGGAATAAAGACGGTTATCTCGGCGGGGCGTCTGAATAAGCAGAAAGACCATGGAACCCTGCTTCGGGCCTTTCATCTT
>CAZKLI010000216.1:0-1856 GCA_964553575.1 uncultured Chromatiales bacterium | reverse complement strand
ACCTAAAATCTCGTTTAGAATGCCGCTTCTCGAAACTTTCTTGACGAAGTTGACCATGACGGGTGAGGCCGACAGTAAGCCGTGAATTCCAAGATTGCAGCGGTGCAGATGAACAGCGGCGACGACGTCGGTGCGAATCTCGCTCGCGCGGGCGAGCTGGTCGGTCGCGCCGCGGCGTCGGGAGCGGGCTTGGTCGTGCTGCCTGAAGTGTTTGCGTTCATCGGCCGCGACCTGAGCGAGCAGCTCGGCGTGTGCGAGGACGAAGGCGCGGGGCCGATTCAGGATTTCCTCGCCGGACAGGCGCGCCGGCACGGCGTGTGGCTGGTCGGGGGCACTTTCCCGTTGCGTTCGCCGCGTCCGGAGCGGGCTTACGCCGCTTGCGCCTTGTACGACCCCGAGGGGCGGTGCGTTGCGACGTACCGCAAGCTGCATCTGTTCGACGTGCACGTGCGCGACAGCGGCGAGGATTATTCGGAGTCGGGCACGTTCACGCCCGGCGGCGAGATCGTTGTCGCTGATACGCCGTTCGGGCGTTGCGGTCTCGCCGTGTGTTACGACTTGCGCTTTCCCGAACTGTTTCGCGCGATGCTCGACCGCGGGGTCGAGCTCATCGTGTTGCCTTCGGCGTTCACCGCGGCGACCGGGCGGGTGCATTGGGAGCCGCTGTTGCGCGCCCGCGCAATCGAGAATCTTGCGTACGTCGTCGCCGCCAACCAGACCGGAAAACACGTCGGCGGCCGTGAGACCTGGGGGCACAGCATGGTGCTCGACCCGTGGGGAGCGGTGCTCGCCGGACTCGGGAGAGAGGGAGGCGTCGCCTGCGCCGCGCCCGACCTCGCGCATCAGGCGCGCGTGCGCCGGGATTTTCCCTGCATCGAGCATCGCCGCCTGAAGGGCGGCGCGCAATGAGCCGCCCAATGATGGGCGAGGTGATAGGCTAGGCGCCGATGAACGCGGAATCCGGGAGGGATTGATGGGACAAGCGCTGACGATTGCGAAACGCAAGCTGCTCAGCCCGTTCGGGCTCGACGAGATGCATCTGGGCGAGGTCATGTCGCAGCTGATGGGGCCGAGCATAGACGACGGCGACGTGTTTATGCAGTGCTCGCGCCACGAGTCGTGGGCGCTCGAGGACGGCCTCGTCAAGGAGGCCGGGTTCGGCGTGGACCAGGGCGTCGGCGTGCGTGCGGTCAGCGGTGAGAAAGCCGGCTTCGCCCACTCCGACGAAATCACCCTGCCGGCGTTGCTCGAGGCGAGCCGTGCGGCGCGTTGCATCGCGCGGTCGGGGCACGGCAAACGGGTGCCGGCGTGGCGCGGCGCGCGCGACCGCGGTTTGTACGCGCCGGACGATCCGATGATTGATCTCGCCGAAGGCGGCAAGGTCGAACTGCTGAGGTCCATTGATGAGACGGCGCGCGCCCGCGATCCGCGGGTGCGGCAGGTAATGGCGTCGCTTTCGGCCGAGCACGAGGTCATGATGGTTGCGACCGCCGACGGCGGCTTGACCGCCGACGTGCGCCCGCTGGTGCGTTTGAACGTCAGTGTCATCGCCGAGCAGAACGGACGGCGTGAGCGGGGCTCGGCGGGCGCCGGTGGGCGTTACGGCTATGAGACCTTGATTCGGCGCGGCACGGCGAAGTCGCTGGTGGACGAGGCGGTGCGCCAAGCCCTGCTGAACCTTGAGGCCGTCGAGGCGCCGGCGGGCAACATGATCGTGGTGCTCGGGCCGGGCTGGCCCGGGATTCTGCTGCACGAGGCGGTCGGGCACGGGCTCGAGGGCGACTTCGCGCGCAAGGGCGTTTCGGTCTTCAGCGGGCAGGTCGGCGAACGCGTTGCAAGCCCGGGAGTGACGGTGG
>CAZKLI010000215.1:0-3694 GCA_964553575.1 uncultured Chromatiales bacterium | reverse complement strand
ATCTTATCCGGCGCGGCGCCGAGCGCAGCGAACGCTTCGGCGTCTTTTTCGCTGCGCGCGAACACTTTCTCGACCGCCGCGAGGCTTCGCCGGTAATAGCCTTTGAATCGCCGGGCGCCGTCGAGCGTACGCTGCGACGCGCGGGCGTTGATGATAAACAGCGGCACGTTCCGTTTGCGGCATTCGCAGAACAGGTTAAGCCAGATTTCAGTTTCCATGATCAAGGCGCAACGGGGTTTGACCGCGTCGAGAAAGCGGCGGCAGAAGAGCGGGTAGTCGAGCGGCAGGTAACAGTGGCGCACGCGGGCGAGTTTGTTTTCCGCGGTGCGTGCGGCCAGCATCCTCGCCGCGGTTACGGTGTTGGTGGTTACAACGAAAGCGTCTTCGGGGCGGCGCTTGACCCAGGCGGCGATGAACTTCAGCGCGGCGTTGGTTTCTCCGACCGAGGCGCAATGCATCCACAGCGGTGCAGTCTCGACGCCGCCGAACCGTCCCAGGCGTTGCGCCAAGTAGCGCGTGCCGCCGTCGCGCAGCGCAACCGCGGCGGTGCCGGCGGCGACCGCGGGGAACAGCAGGCGCAACAACAGGCGGTAAGTGAAAGCGCCGGACGCGCCGTCCGGAAGGTGGCTTTTCGCTCCGCCGCTCAAAATGGCTTCAAGGCGCGTCCTGAAGATAGCCGTCGAGCTGCCCGACGTCCTGCTCGGCGAGCATTCCGGCGACTCTTTTCAGCCTCAGCGTGTTCAGCAGGTATTCGTAGCGAACGTCGGCGTAGTCACGGCGGATGCGAAACAAGTCTTTCAGCGCGAGCAACACGTCAACCGAGGTGCGCGTGCCGACCCGCAACCCCGCCCGGGTCGCTTCAAGCGCGGTTTCGGCCGATTCTTCCGCCTGCCTCAGCGCCTCGACGCGGCTGACGCTCGCGACGACGTTGAGATAGTTTTCACGCGCCGCGCGCTTGGTTTCACGCTGCACGCCCTTGAGCCGTTCCAGCGATTCGCGGTGCAGTTCCACCGCCTGCTTTGTGCGGTAGCGGGTGCCTTGCCCCGAGAAAATCGGCACGTTGAGTTCGACGCCGACGGTGTAGCTGTCCACCTTTCTCTCGGCGGGCGCACCGCGCTTTGATTCGTTTTCACTGCGGCTTGCAAACAAATCCACCGAGGGGTAGTGGTCGGCGCGTTGCAGACGGATTTCCTGCTCGGCGACGTTGGTTGTAATCTGCTGCGCGAGCAGGTCGAGGTTCTGGGACAGGGCGCGGGCGACCCACGCTTCGACGTCGTCGGGTTCCGGGTTCACGGCCGGGACGCTCTCCGCCAGACGCTGCAACGCCGGTGCGTCGTAATCGGTGATGACCGACAGCGCGTAGAACGCGTTTTGCAGAAGATTCTCGGCGCGTATCTCTTCGGCTTCGGCCAGGTCGTAACCGGCTTCGTTCTCCTTGACGTCGGTGATCGAGACCAAGCCCACCGCGAAGCGTTTCCGCGCCTGTTCGAGCTGGCGGCCGACCGCTTCCTTTTCCGCGCGCGCGAACTTCAGCGTCTCTTCGGCGAGTAGCACGCCGAAATAAGCCTCGGCGAGGCGCAGGATCAGATCCTGACGCGCGGCTTCGAGCTCGATTTCGGCTCTTTCGGCCCGCGACTTCGACTGTTTGAGCGCGATGTAATCGCCCCGGTTGAACAGCGTTTGCGTCAGGTTGACGCCGAAGCTTTCGGTGTCGTAAGAAAAGTCCCCCTCGCCCCCGAAATTGCGCCCCTGGATTTCTTCTTCGAGAACGCGTTGCCGGCGCGCCACCAAGCTGATCTGCGGCAGCAGCGGCGCACGGGCGATGCCGGGCGCCAGCGATTCGGCGCGGTAGCGTGCTTCGCTCGCGTGAAACTCCGCGTCGTTTTTGAGCGCTTTCTCATACAGCTCGCTGAGTCCCGGGGCGAGTCCCGGGACGGCGCCGAGCGACGGGGAAGCCGGCGCCAAAGCGACGGTCAAAGCGAGGGCCGAAGCCAGAACCAGAGTCCAAGTCAAGGCCCAAGGCAGAGCTCGTGCCGGCGAGGCCGCCGCGGGGTTTCCGTCTTGCGCGCGCCGGGCGTTTCGGGCCATGGAAAAAAATGCGGGATGCGGGCGCGCTCGTTTGCGTGTCGAGGCGTCCACGGGCGGTTCTTATTTGGTGTAGGTGGGCATCTTCGGGTCAACCTCTTTCGCCCAAGCGTCCAGACCGCCGCGCAAGTTGATGACCCGCTTGAAGCCGAAGTTCTCGAGCACGTGAACGATTTTTGCGCTGCGGATGCCGTGATGGCAGATGACGACGGTTTCCCGTTGCGGGTCGAGTTCTTCCCGCCTTTCCTCGATTTTCCCCATCGGTATCAGCAGCGAGTCGGGCAAATGCACGATGTCGTATTCCCACGGCTCGCGCACGTCGAGCAGCAACGGCGGGTGTTTCGCCGAAGCGAGGTGTTCTTTCAGTTCTGCGGGTGAGAATTCGAGCATGGGGCCTCCTGCCGCGCGTCCCGTGGGGTCTGCCGAGGGCTTTCACCGGACTGCCGCGCAAGCCCCGATAATGACCGCGCCGTTATAATACACCAGATATGAGTGCGACCGCCGAAGACGACCGGGTGAAGACCAAACCGAACGGCGAGCCGAGCGGGGCGTCGTTTGAGACGGCGGCTGCAACGCTGAGGTCGCAGCTTGCGAGTTTGTCTCGCGAGGCCACCGCGCCTTTGCCGGGGTCAAGAAAAGTCCACGTGCGCGGTTCACGGTCTGACCTGCGGGTCGCGATGCGCGAAGTGACCCAAGCCGAAACCCCGGCGGACTTTGACGGCGGAGACAACCCGCCGATTCCGATATACGACACTTCGGGCCCCTACGCCGACCCTGAGGCGCGGATTGACCTTCTGCGGGGTTTGCCGCCGTTGCGCGCGGCGTGGATAGACGAGCGCGGCGACAGCGAGACCCTGACCGCGCCGACTTCGGATTACGCGCGCCTGCAACGTTCGGGTAACGGTGTGTCGCCCGCCCGGGTTGCCCAGGTTGCCCGGGTCTTGCGCCGCGCGCGCCCGGGCGCCAACCTGACGCAAATGCACTACGCCCGTCGCGGGGACGTGACGCCGGAGATGGAGTACGTCGCGATCCGTGAAAACGCGCGGCTTGAGGCGTTGCGCGAGGAGCCCGCCTACCGGGATTTGCTGCGCCGTCACCGCGGCAGGTCTTACGGCGCCGAGCTGCCCGAGACGGTCACCCCGGAGTTCGTCCGCGACGAAGTTGCGCGCGGTCGCGCGATCATCCCCGCCAACGTCAACCATCCCGAGCTCGAGCCGATGGTCATCGGGCGCAACTTCCGCGTCAAGATCAACGCCAACATCGGCACCTCGGCGGTGACCTCCTCGATTGCCGAAGAAGTCGAAAAGATGGTGTGGGCGGCGCGCTGGGGCGCCGACACGGTGATGGATTTGTCCACCGGCGCCGACATCCACCGCACGCGCGAGTGGATCATCCGCAATTCACCGTTGCCGGTCGGCACGGTGCCGATTTATCAGGCGCTCGAGAAAGTCGGCGGCAAGGCCGAGGAGCTCAGCTGGGCGCTGTTCCGCGACACCCTGGTCGAGCAAGCCGAGCAGGGAGTGGACTACTTCACGATTCACGCCGGCGTCCTGTTGCGCTACGTGCCGCTGACCGCGCGCCGTGTGACCGGCATCGTCTCGCGCGGCGG
>CAZKLI010000214.1:0-5537 GCA_964553575.1 uncultured Chromatiales bacterium | reverse complement strand
ATCTTGATCTGCATCGAGGTTCCCGGTACGAACGCCTCGGGGTCTTCAAGGAAAAGCGAAAGGTTCTCCCGGGTCCATTTCTCCGACGACTTGGCTTGCAACCCCGGCGAATAATGGTATCCCGCCTTTGCTGCGATTCGGGCGTTGTAAATATCGTGCAGGTTGGGACCTATGCCGTGCGGTGCGCCTGGTTTGACGCTGTGACATCCGGTGCATTTGAAGAACAGCCGCTGGCCGGCTTCGGCGACGGTTTCGTCTTTGCCCGGCAAGATATTCACCGGGCGCAGCCGAAGCATTTCTTGGGAGTCGGTCCAGATAAAAATCTCTCCGTTCGGGGTTTCCGTCAAGTCCCTTACTCTGCGGCGAATGTTGACGGGCTCGCTGTAGATGACGCGGTTTTCGTGCAGTTGCAGCCGAAACAACGTTTGGGCCTTAAGTGAACCGACCAGAAGATTGCTTTTCCACGCAGGGAATAAATCTTTTTCGACTCCGATTAAATTGGATACGGCGATGGAAGGCGTCCAGGCGAACGCAGGCTGTTCGTAGCCGTCGTGTCTGTTTTGGTGCGGACTCAACGGCCAAACTTTGCTCCCGTAGTTCGTTCCGTACAGTACGTGCGGCCAGCCGTAGTTCTTGCCTTTTTCTATTTTGTTCAATTCGTCTCCGCCTCTCGGGCCGTGCTCCGTTTCCCATATAGAGCCGTCGGATGCACGGTACAGACCTTGCGGGTTGCGATGTCCAATGGAGAATGGTTCGGCTTGTCCGGTGCGGCGGTTTATCTTCAGGATTTTTCCGTAAGAGACATCTGGATCTTGAGGGTAATTTTCAACGGTTTTGCTTGCGTCAAATTCATGGTCTCCGACCGAAAGCAGCAAGGAAGCTTTGTCCAGCCCGACGATCCTTCCTCCTGCTTGATGACCTGAGAATGGTTTGGCATGCCAAGAAAAACATGGAACGGTTTCATAAAGCGTTCGCCATTGCGGGACGGATTCGCCTTCCAATAGGGTCGAGACGTCGCCGACCAGTTTCGATATCCTTAACGTGAAGCATTCTTTTTCCACGTTCCAGAAGTGATGGCTGACGTATAAGACCCGCACTTCGTTCTCGACGTCGATGTACAGGTCGTTCACCCTGAACCACCTTTTCTCGATTCTTTCGTTTTCTTTTGACGAATCCAATTCGCGGTAGTTAATCGGAAAGACGGCGGGCAGTTTTTTGGCGTAAAGCTCTTCATCGGTCGCGCCTTCTCTTTGTTTCAGGGCAAGGTGGTATATGTTTCCGAGGCGGGTAATCAGCAAAAAGTTTTTGTTGTCTAATGCGCTGAAGTGCGAAGGGCGCTCCCCTTCAAGGAACTCGGTGAGCATCGGGGTTTTCGAGAAATATCGCGTGAGATGGACGTTATAGAAAGCCGTACTAATCGTAACGTTTTCAGTTTTAAACCTGCTTTCGGTGGGGGTTATTCGGGTGTTTTCCAGGTATAGGGCCGCGTTCGAGACGGTCTGCGGGTTTACGTACAAGCAAACAGGCAAGACCAGGAGCAACGCCGCCGTCAGGCCGCGTTGCAGATTCTTCTTTATGGGTTCGGTTTTTTTGGAATCGCAAAAGGCGATGAGGGCGGCGACGGCGAGAAACAGGCTGGTCGAAGCCGCTATTTTGTAAGTCTTACCCAGAAAGAACGCGTTGTACAAGAGGAAAACGAACAGGGCCGTTGCGATTGAGAGGAGCAATACCCCCCCTTTGTTCACGTTCGATATGCGGAAAATGAAGAATGCGAGAGGCAGCGAGGCCGACAAGACGAATGCTGACAGCAGGACTAACAACGGAAACGTGCGACCGGAAAGCATTTCCATGAAAAAATCAGGATATGCCACGGTCAGCACGCCGAAGTGAGCCGAGAGAATCAGCCCGATATAAACAGCCTTGCCGGCCAAGCTTTTGATCGTGTCAAGCATGAAGTGGATTCGGCTGAATAAAATTCCGTTGGTTTTCCGGTTTAAGCGACGGGAGCGCCCTGCTTGTAAACCATGGTGGAAAGCGGGGTGGCCAGAGGTGGAATCGAACCACCGACACGAGGATTTTCAGTCCTCTGCTCTACCGACTGAGCTATCTGGCCGTTGACCTTGGGTCGTTATTCCTCGGGAACGTATTCCTTGGGTTTTTCCGAACCTTCCCCAAACAGGAATTTCTCCATCTCCTTCTCAAGGAACTCGCGTGCTTTCGGGTCAACCGGGGTCAGCCGGTATTCGTTGATCAGCATGGTTTGATGCTTGACCCATTCCTGCCACGCTTCTTGGCTGATGTGCTCGTAGATGCGTTGTCCCAAGTCGCCCGGGTAAGGCGGGCGTTCAAGCCCTGGGGCTTCTTTCTTCAGTTTCTGGCATTGAACGGTGCGTTCCATCGTTTGTTTCTCCGCAACTCTGCACGGCGCGGTCGAGTTGCGCCAGCAGTTTTCTCACCGGCGACGGCACGCCGGCACCTTGAGCGTCGCGTATTCTATACCAGAAAGCTTCGTCCTTTTCCGAGATTTTCGCCGGCCGTCGGCGACAATGAATCGCGACGGGTTTGACGTTGAGCCTGAAATGCGTGAACTCGTGGGCGAAGTCGTCCCACCGAATTGTTTTTTCTTCAAAGCCGAGCCGTCGCCGGCACCATGGAGCGACGTCGCTTAACCGCTCGACTTCGGGCAGGCACAGCAATCCGCCCCAGACGCCGGCCGCGGGCCTGCGCTTCAGCAGCACCTGGTCACCGTGAGTGACAATCAGCATCACGGTCGAACGCGTCGGCTTGGGTCGTCTCGGGCGTCTTGCGGGGCGTTCGGCGACGCGTCCGTGGATTCGTGCCTTGCAATCCCGCGACACCGGACAAGCGGCGCATTGCGGGCGGGTGCGGCTGCAGACGACGGCGCCGAGGTCCATGATTGCCTGGGTGTAATCAGACGTGCGCTTATTCGGCAGCAGTGCTTCGGACAACGCCCATAACCGTCGTGAAACCGCCGCTTCGCCCGGCCAGCCTGCGACGTCTTGATGTCTTGTGAGCACGCGTTTGACGTTGCCGTCCAAGATCGGCAGGGGCTGGTCGAAACAAAGGGCAAGGATTGCACCCGCGGTCGAGCGTCCGACGCCCGGCAGGGAAATCAAGTCTTCGTATCGTCGCGGCACCTCCCCGCCGAATCGTTCGCATATCTGGTGGGCGGCAAGGTGCAGGTTGCGGGCTCTTGCGTAGTAGCCGAGACCGGCCCAGTGCTTGAGAACTTCACCGAGCGGTGCGGCGGCGAGGTTCCGCGGCGACGGAAACTCCTTGATGAAGCGCTTGAAATAGGGGATGACCGTCTGTGCCTGGGTCTGTTGCAGCATGACTTCCGAGACCCACGTGCGGTAAGGCGTTTTGTCGAGCTGCCACGGCAGGTCTTTGCGTCCCGCGCGGTCGTACCAGGCGAGAAGTCTTTCACTGAAGCTTGAGGACATGATTGAGCGGTTAGCCGCGGCACCTTGCAGTATACTATCGGGATGGGAGTCGTTTTGTCAGCTGTGTTTTTTTCTGTACCCAAGTCATCCGTTCCTGCCGCGGGGAAGCCGGTATTGCCGCTTTACCTGCTTTTCCTCGGCGCGTTGTGCGCGTTGTGCGCGTCGTTCGCCGCGTTTGCAAGCGAGGCGCCCGAACGCATCGTCGTCGTCGGTTCGAGAGCGACCGCGCCGCGCGCCGCGCTCGACGCCAACGTGCCGATAGACGTGATTACCGCAAGCGACATTGCACGCACCGGCCTTTCGGAAACCGCGCTGATAGTGCAATCGTTGATTCCTTCCTTCAACTTTTCGATTTCGACGGTCAGCGACGGCACCGACACGGTGCGTCCTGCGACGCTAAGAGGCTTGTGGCCCGATCAAGTGCTGGTGCTGATCAACGGCAAGCGCCGTCACACCAGCGCGCTGGTGCACATCAACGGGAGCGTCGGGAGAGGCACTTCAGGCGTTGACTTGAACGCGATTCCGCCGAGCGCGATCGAGCGCATCGAGGTACTGCGCGACGGCGCCGCCGCGCAGTACGGGTCGGACGCCATCGCGGGCGTCATCAACGTCGTCTTGAAGAATCAGGCGCAAGGCGGGGAGGCCGGCGCTTACTGGGGGCAGATGTACAAGGGTGACGGCGAACAGTACAGGGCGTCGTTCAACGGCGGCTTCGCTCTCAAGGACGACGGATTCGTCAACCTCACCGCCGAACGCCGGAATCGGGATCATACGAACCGGGCGGGTAACCGGCGTTATCGCGTCGGCGACGCCGATTCCGACAACGATTATCTTTTCTTCAACTCCGAGCTGCCGTTGCAAGGCAACGTCGTCGCTTACGCGTTCGGAGGCGCGTCCGAACGCGACGCCAAATCGGCGGGGTTTTATCGGTTTGCGATACCCGGCCCGGGTGACGCCCCCGAATGTTTTGACTCGAACCCCAACACCGAATGCGGCGCGAGCCCCCGCAACAACAACGTGATTTACCCCGACGGTTTCCTGCCGTTTCTGAACCCGGAGGTGGACGACGAGTCGTTGGCGCTCGGCGTCCGCGGCGATTGGGGCGATTGGAGCTGGGACGCGAGCATCAACCGCGGCAACAACCGTTTTGATTTCCTGATAACCAACTCTTTGAACGTCACCTACGGGGCGGACAGTCCGACGCAGGCGGATTCGGGCGGTCTCGAGTTCACCCAGACGACGTGGAATTTCGACGCGGTGCGCAATTTCGACTGGTTCGCCGGCGTCTTCACGGTCGCCGCGGGGCTTGAATACCGGACCGACGACTACGAGATTCACGCAGGCGATCCCGTTTCGTGGAGAGACGGCGGGCAACAGGAATATCCGGACACCGAACTGCCGGCGCCGAGCGGGATTCAGGTCTTTCCCGGGTTTCGCCCGGAGAACGAAGTCTCCGAAGACCGGAACAGCCGCGCCGCTTATTTCGACGTCGAGGGCGATTTGTCCGACAAGCTGCGCATGGGTGCGGCGCTGCGTTATGAGGATTACGACGACTTCGGCAACAACCTCAGCGGCAAGTTGACCGCGCGTTACGATTTCAACGACGCGTTCGCTCTTCGCGGCGCGGTGTCAACCGGCTTCCGCGCGCCGGCTTTGGGGCAGCAGTATTTCAACAGCGTCAGCACGCAGTTTATCGCCGGCGAAGCACGCGAGGTCGGCACCTTGCGCAACGACGATCCCCTGCTGAGGACGATCGGGGTGGACGAGTTGAAGGAAGAGGAATCGGTTCATTACAGCTTCGGCGCGGTCGCCAGGCCGTTCGCCAATATGACCGTCTCGTTCGACGCGTATTACATAGACATAGACGACCGGATTACCTTCTCCAGCCAATATAACCGCGAAGATTTTGCCGCCGGCGGGCGGGTTCAGCAGGAAATGGCAGCCCGGGGAATCGGCAGGTTCCAGTTCTTCACCAACGCGGTTGACACCTACACGCGCGGGTTTGACGTCCTTGCCGATTATTTCTTCGACGTCGGCGGCGGGACGCTCGACTTGTCGGCGGCGGTGCACGTC
>CAZKLI010000213.1:0-3092 GCA_964553575.1 uncultured Chromatiales bacterium | reverse complement strand
GCGGGCGCACTGCTTGGCGGTTACCTCGAACGTCGCCGGCGCTTTGCGGTTCGGAGTGCCGCGGGAAAACGTGCTGACCGTCCGGGACGACGTCGGCGGGCGTTTTTCCTTGTGGTCGTCGGTTGGTTTCCCGCTTGCGGCGTTGATCGGCAGCGAGTGCTTCGAGGAATTGCTCGCCGGCGCGCGCAGCATGGACGCGCACTTTGCCGAAGCGCCCCTCGAATCCAATATGCCGGTGATTCTGGCGCTGCTCGACGTCTGGTACGTCAATTTTCACGGCGCCGCCAGCCGCGCGGTGTTGCCTTACGACTACGCGCTCGAACGGCTGCCGGAATATTTGCAGCAGCTGGAGATGGAGAGCAACGGCAAGTCGGTGGACCGCGACGGCCGCGCGCTCGGCTATGCGACCGCGCCGGTCGTTTGGGGAAAGGTGGGCATCGAAGGCCAGCACGCGTTCTACCAGCTGCTGCATCAAGGCAAGCGCCTGGTGCCGTGCGATTTCATCGTTACCGCGAAAAACGCCGAACCGTCGCCGCCGAGCGGCGGTTTCCTGCACGCGAACTTCTTGGCGCAAAGCCGCGCGTTGATGTGCGGCGACGACGGCGACCCGCATCGGCGCAATCCGGGCAACCGACCGAGCAACGCGCTGGTGCTCGACGCGCTTTCGCCGTTCACGCTGGGATTGTTGCTTGCTCTGTATGAGCACAAGGTGTTCGTGCAAGCGATGATTTGGGGTGTCAACCCGTTTGACCAGTGGGGCGTCGAACTCGGAAAACGCGTTGCCGCCGAGTTGCCGCTCGGCCGGGAGGGCGACCTCGACGGCTCGACCCGCGGCCTGATGAAGCGTTTGAACTTCAGCTGAGCCGGCCGTTGAACCGATCAGACGAACCGCCTCGGCGAATCAGCTTGGCGAATAGACCCGGCGAATCGGCTTTGGCCGCGCGGCGTCAGCCGCGACGGTTGAGATTCTGCAGCGCCCACTCGACGTGTTCGCGCACCAGAGGCGAGGGGTGGCCGGCTTTCGCTTGCAGCGCCGGGATCGCGGCTTCGCGGTCGCTTTGATTGTCGCAGTTGCCGAGGCCGACCGCGAGATTTCTCAGCCAGCGTTCATAGCCGAGGCGGCGGATCGCCGAACCTTCGGTGCGTTGCTCGAATTCGGCTTCGCTCCACGCGAACAGCTCAAGCAGGGTCGAGGCGTCGAGACGATGCCTCGGGCTGAAGTCGGGCTCTTCGGTGGTCTTGGCGGAGCGGTTCCACGGGCAGAATATCTGGCAGTCGTCGCAGCCGAACACGCGGTTGCCGATCAGCGGGCGCAGTTCAAGCGGAATGCTGCCTTTCAACTCGATCGTCAGGTAGGAGATGCACAGCCTCGCGTCGAGACGGTACGGCTCGACGATTGCGCCGGTCGGGCATACGTCGATGCAGCGCCGGCACCCGCCGCAACGGTTCGCCGTCGGTGACGACGCCGGCAAGGGCAGGTCGGTGAACAGTTCGCCGAGAAAGAACCACGATCCGGCGTCGGCGTCGATCAGCACGCTGTGTTTGCCTATCCATCCGAGACCCGCTTGTTCGGCAATCGCTTTTTCGAGCACCGGCGCGCTGTCGGCGAACGCGCGGTAACCGAACGGGCCGGTTTCTTTTTCGATTCGCGTCGCGAGCTTCTGCAGCTTGCGGCGCATCAGCTTGTGATAGTCGCGCCCGAGCGCGTAGCGCGCGATATAGGCGGCGGCGCCGTCGGCGAGCGTCGCTTCGGCGTCGGCGGCTCGCGCCGGCAGATACGGCATCCGCACCGAGATAACGCTGACCGTGCCCGGGACGAGTTCGCGCGGGCGGGCGCGTTTTACACCGTGGCGTTCCATGTATTCCATGTCGCCGTGCATGTTTTTCCCGAGCCAGCGCAGCAGGCGGGTTTCGTGTTCGCCGAGTTCGACGGGGCTGACGCCGCTCGCGTCGAAGCCGAGCTCTTTCGCCCACCGATCGATGCGGCCGGCGAGATCTTGCAAATCGGAAAAGTTCATGCGGCGCCTTTGCGTGTGGTTAAGCGCGTGATTGCAAGCAACGGTGCGGGCGGCATTATAAAATGCCGCCGATGGATTTATTCACCTCACAGCAGGCGCGGGCGATAGACGCGTTGGTCATCGAGCGCACGCCCGTTGCGGGAATTGAATTGATGCGCCGTGCGGGGCAGGCCTGTTTCCGGGCGTTGGCTGCGCGTTGGCCACGGGCGAAGACGATTGCGATTTTCTGCGGCACCGGGAACAACGGCGGCGACGGCTACGTGCTTGCGAGACTGCTGCTCATCGAAGGGTGCCGAGTGCGGGTGCACCAGCTCGGCGGCGCTTCCGCGGGTGAGCGCGGACTCCGAGGCGACGCGTTGCAGGCAAGGGAAGATTATCTCGCCGCCGGCGGCGTCGTGTCACCCGACGACGAAAGGGCCGCCCCCGTCGACGTCGTCGTTGACGCTTTGTTCGGTACCGGCATGAACCGCCCGCTCGACGACGAGGCGCAAGCTTGGGTGAACGCGGTCAACGCGTCGGGGGCGCCGGTGCTCTCGGTGGACGTGCCTTCGGGCCTTGACGCCGACACCGGCGCGCCGCGTCCGAGTGCGGTGCGCGCGGATGCGACGGTTACCTTCATCGCGCACAAGCGCGGCATGTACACCGCTTGGGGACGCGACTGCTGCGGCGAGGTCGTATTCGACGACCTCGGCGCCGACCCCGGCTTGTTCGAGGAAATCAAGCCCGCGGCGCGGTTGGTTGGCCTCGGTGACCTGATTCAACGCTTGCCGCGCAGGCGCGACAACGTGCACAAAGGCGATTTCGGCCACGTCTTGGTGGTCGGCGGCGGGCCGGGGATGGCCGGCGCGGCGCGGCTTGCGGGCGAGGCGGCGTTGCGCGCCGGCGCCGGCAAGGTCAGCGTCGCGACGGCGGGCGACAACGTCGCGGCGATTGTTGCAGGTTGTCCCGCCTTGATGGCGCACGGTGTCGCCTCGGCGGGCGGCGTATTCGACGCCTTGCTCGAGGACGCCGACGTCGTTGCAATCGGACCCGGGCTTGGCTGCGGTGATTGGGGGCGGGCTTTGTTGGCGAAAG
>CAZKLI010000212.1:0-8054 GCA_964553575.1 uncultured Chromatiales bacterium | reverse complement strand
GCGTCGCATCAGTACGGCTACGTCGCCGAAGCATTGCCGATCTTGATGAAGGTCGAGACGCACAATCATCCGACGGCGATTTCGCCGTTCCCGGGGGCGGCGACCGGTTCGGGCGGCGAGATTCGTGACGAGGTTGCGGTCGGGCGGGGCGGGCGTCCGAAAGCCGGGTTGTGCGGTTTCACGGTGTCGGATCTGCATCTGCCGGACGCGCCGCAACCGTGGGAGGACGAGGAGAGCCGTCCGGCGTGGATCGCTTCGCCTCTGCAAATCATGTTGGAGGGGCCAATCGGGGCGGCGGCTTTTAATAATGAGTATGGCCGCCCGTGTCTTGCGGGCTATTTCAGGACGTTCGAGCATTGCAAGCCGGGGGACGATGGCGTGCGTCTCGGCTACCACAAGCCGATCATGATCGCGGGCGGTTTCGGCAACGTGCGCGAGGCTCACGTGCGCAAGCGGAAGTTCCCGGCGGGCACGCCGATTGTCGTGCTCGGCGGCCCGGCGATGCTGGTCGGTCTGCGGGGCGGGACCGCGTCGTCTCAACGCGGCGCCCATGATGAAGCGCTTGATTTCGCTTCGGTGCAACGCGACAACGCCGAGATGCAGCGCCGTTGTCAGGAGGTCATCGAGCATTGCACCGCGCTTGGCGAGGCCAATCCGATTCTGGCCGTCCACGACGTCGGTGCGGGCGGCCTGTCGAACGCGGTGCCTGAGCTGGTTGCCGGTGCCGGCGTCGGCGGGCGTTTCGAGTTGCGCGACATTCCGAACGCCGACTGCGGCATGTCGGCGATGGAGATTTGGTGCAACGAAGCGCAGGAGCGTTACGTGCTCGCGGTCGAGGCGGCATCGCTCAATGCTTTCATGGCGGCGTGCGCCCGCGAGCGTTGTCCGGCGGCGGTGATCGGCGAGGCGGTCGAGGGCGAGCGGTTGCTGCTGACCGATTCGCTTTCCGGCGAGGACGTGATTGACATGCCGCTGCCGGTCTTGCTGGAAAAACCTGCAAGGCTGCATAAGGATATTGTGTTAAGTGATTGTCATGGCGAGGAACAAGATACCCGAACGGCAGCTCAATCCGGCATCGCCGGTGTCACAATCGAAGAGGCTGCCGAGCGGGTGCTGGCGTTGCCTGCGGTCGCCTCGAAGTCGTTCCTGATTACGATCGGCGACCGGTCGGTCGGTGGATTGTCGGTGCGCGACCAGATGGTCGGACCGTGGCAGGTGCCGGTCGCCGATTGTGCGGTGTGCGCGGCGGACTTCGTTCATTATGCGGGCGAAGCGATGGCGATGGGTGAGCGCACGCCGGTCGCGGTCACCAATGCGCCGGCGTCGGGGCGTCTGGCGGTGACCGAAGCCGTAACCAACCTGCTCGCCGCCGACGTACGCGCGTTGTCGGATATTCGCTTGTCGGCGAACTGGATGGCGGCGGGCGGCAATGACGCCGATGATTTGGCGTTGTTCCGCACGGTGAAAGCGGTCGCCGAGGAAATGTGCCCCGCGCTCGGCATCGCAATCCCGGTCGGCAAGGACTCGCTTTCGATGCAGATCGAGTGGCCAGACACGGCGGGGCGGCGCGCGCAAGTCAAATCACCTTTGTCGCTGATCGTTTCGGCGTTCGCGCCGGTCGGCGACGTGCGTCGCAGTTGGACGCCGCAACCTGTCCCGCGCGAAGACCATCGGCTGTATCTGTTCGACCTCTCGGCGGGGCGGGCGCGTCTCGGCGGGTCGGCGCTGGCGCAGGTCTTCAAGCGTCCGGGGGAGAGCATTGCCGAATCTTGGGCCGAGTCTTGGGCTGAATGGCCCTGTGCCGACTTGGACGATCCGGCGCGCCTCAAGCGTTTCGCCGCCTTGATCGCGCAGTTGCACGAACAAGGCGGGGTGGCGGCGTATCACGACCGTTCGGACGGCGGGCTGTTCGTTACCTTGTGCGAGATGGCGTTCGCCGGGCGTTGCGGGCTCGACGTTGATTTGGAGGCTTACGCCGAAGCGGCGGTCGGCGACGCACTCGCGGCGCTGTTCAACGAGGAGCCGGGGGCGGTGTTGCAGGTCGCGCCGGAAGCGGGCGACGTTGCGGCGCTCGCCGAGCGGCACGGTCTTGCCGACGCGTGCTTTCCGATTGGTTGCGCCGACGCCTCACCCGAACTGCGCATCGTCGCCGGCGGGCGGCAACACCGCTGGGACTTGATGGCGCTCAAACGCCGCTGGTGGGACACCAGTTATCGCATCCAATCGTTGCGCGACGACCCTGAGTGTGCGCGCGAGGAGCTTGAAAGCGTCTGCGATCCTGACGCGCCGGGGTTGAGTGCGTCGTTGACGTTCGACCTGGAGGAGGCGCCTTCGCCTCGCGCGGCGCCTTTGGCGGGCACGGGTGCGCGTCCCGAGGTGGCGATTCTCAGGGAACAGGGCATCAACGGCCACTACGAGATGGCGGCGGCTTTCGACCGGGCGGGCTTTGCCGCGGTGGACGTGCACGTCAACGACCTGCTCACCGGCGGCGTTTCGCTTGCGCGGTTCCACGGCTTGGCGGCTTGCGGCGGCTTTTCCTACGGCGACGTGCTCGGCGCCGGGCGCGGCTGGGCGGCTTCGATCTTGTTTCACGACGCGGTGCGCGCCGAGTTCGAGGCGTTCTTCACACGCGGCGATACGTTCACGCTCGGTGTGTGCAACGGCTGTCAGATGCTGACGCAGCTCAAGGCGTTGATTCCGGGGGCGGAACATTTCCCGCGTTTTGAGGCGAATCGTTCGGGGCGTTTTGAAGCGCGGCTGTGCATGGTCGAGGTCATGGAGTCGCCGTCGCTGCTGTTGCGCGGTATGGCCGGCTCGCATCTGCCGGTCGTCGTCGCCCACGGCGAAGGGCGGGCGGTGTTTGAGGACGATGGCCGGGACGAGCCCGGCGTCCCTGACGCCGCCGCGCCTTACGTGTGTCTGCGCTACGCCGGGCGGCGGGGCGCCCCCGCCGAACGTTACCCCGCGAACCCGAACGGCAGTCCCGGCGGGATTACCGCGTTGTGCAGCGAGGATGGGCGGGTGACCGTGATGATGCCGCACCCCGAACGATTGTTCCGCAGCGTGCAGTATTCGTGGCGACCCGCCGATTGGAGCGAAGCGGGGCCGTGGTTTAAACTCTTCCGCAACGCACGGGCGCTGATTTGACCCTGACGGAGCCGAGTGAACGTGCTGCGAGGGTCGGGAGGTAATGCCGATGCTGATCAGGACGCGCCGGCGGCACGAACCCGCCGCTTCAGAAATCACCCCCGAAACCGTTTATCGGTCTCGCCGGGAATTCATCAAGCAAGGCATCGGGCGGGCGGGCGCCGTTGCCGGCGGGCTGTTTGCGAACGGTGCCGCGGCGTTCACCGCCGATCTCAGCAGTCTGCCCGACAGCCGTTTCAATACCGACGAGGAACTGACGTCGTACGAGTCGGTCACCACCTATAACAACTTCTATGAGCTCGGCACCGGCAAAGGCGATCCGGTCGAGAACGCCGAGGCCTTGATTACCGAGCCGTGGACGGTCACCGTCGACGGCGAATGTGAAAAGCCGGGCAAGTTCTCGGTCGAGGAGTTCGTCAAACCGCATCAGCTTGAGGACAGGATTTACCGCCTGCGCTGCGTCGAGGCGTGGTCTATGGTGATTCCGTGGGTCGGTTTCGAGGTCGGCGAGCTGCTCAAGCGGGTGCAGCCGACGTCGCGCGCGAAATACGTCGCGTTCCGCTCGATTCTCGACCCCGAGAACCTGCCGGGGCAGCGCCGCCGGGGCTTTTTCTCCACGCTCGACTGGCCGTACAAGGAGGGCCTGCGGATTGACGAAGCGATGCACCCGCTCGCGATCTTTGCGGTCGGTCTGTACGGCGAGGTCTTGCCCAACCAGAATGGCGCGCCGTTGCGTCTGGTCGTGCCGTGGAAATACGGCTTCAAGAGCAGCAAATCGATCGTGGAGATCGAGCTCGTCGAGAAGCAGCCGCCGACCGCGTGGGGCAGGGCGGCGCCGAGCGAATACGGGTTTTACTCGAACGTCAACCCGACGGTTGACCACCCGCGCTGGTCGCAGAAGCGCGAGCGGCGCATCGGCGAGTTCTTCAAGCGCAAGACCCTGATGTTCAACGGCTACGCCGACGAAGTCGCCGGGTTGTACCAAGGCATGGACTTGTCCAAGAACTTCTAACTTTTCTTCCGCGATGACTCTCGTCAGGCCGACCGTGCATCTCGCCTGTCTCGTTCCGCTGGCGTGGATGATCGGGCAGGTGGCGAGCGGCAACGCCGGCGCCAACCCGATCGAATACCTCACCCGCGGCATCGGCGACTGGGCGTTGCGCCTGCTGTTGATTACCCTGGCGGTCAGCCCGGCGGCGAGGCTGCTCAAGCGCCCATTGCTGCTGCAATACCGCCGTGCAATCGGTCTCTACGTGTTCTTCTACGCGACGTGTCATCTGACGACGTATCTGTGGTTCGATCAGTTCTTCGACTGGGGCGAGATTGCGCGCGATATCGTCAAACGGCCGTTCATTCTCGCCGGCTTCGTCTCTTTCCTGATGCTGGTTCCGCTGGCGGCGACGTCCAACCGCTTCTCGATGGTGCGTTTGCAGCACCGCTGGCGCCGGCTGCATAAGCTGATCTACGTGCTCGCTTGCACTTCGTTGCTGCATTACTGGTGGATGGTGCGCGCGGACTTCAGCAAGGCCGAGATCTACCTCGCGATCCTCGTTGCGCTGCTCGGCTACCGCCTGTGGGTTTATGTGCGGGGTCTGCGCCGCGGTGTGGTTTCGGGCGCGGGTTCCGGGCCGTAGCCAGATTCAGCGCCGCGTTTCTTCCGATTCCGGGTTGCAGGCGGAAGCCTTGAACTATTCGCCGTTCGACCGAGGCTGGTTCCCGGATTTGCTTTGATTTCTTCTTTGCTTGGTCGCGTCTCAGGTGTGCTTCAGTATGAATGCTTTCGCAAGGGAGTATTCCATTCTCCTGCGGTACTTGCCGTCTTCCCGTAACCCTTTGAAAGGCGTCAGGAAGACGTCGTTGGTTTTCCGTCTGAATTGATTGATTTCCCCGTTTAGTTTTTTGATCAAGAGGTCCAAGAGTCTGTTGCTGGAATCCAGATCAATCCGGGTAATCATTCTGGTCGTGTGCTTGATTTCATAACCTCTCAATTCGTTTCCTTTCAGAAATCGGATACTGGGCTCTTTGGTGTTGTCGAACGCGATGAATCCGAGCTTTCCTTCGGGGACGTTGAATTTTATTTTGACGTTCTTCTTTCCGTTGAAATTCGGGAGATGAGTTTCCAAGTCCTCCAAATTTCCTATGAAGTTTTCATCCTCGTAAATTTTTGTCTTTTCCGGTTCGCGGCTGAATAAAGCCAATGCAACCGGATTTTCCGTGTCAAGGAACATGTCTCGGTTGTGAAGCGCGATAAAGGTATCCAGCCTTTCCCTGAACAGCCCGCTCTGCAGGAAAGTGGCGGGAATCAAAGCGCCGACGTGATCGCAATTCTGCAGACATAGATCCAAGCAGTGTTTGTATAAATCGTCGTGCGTGGTTTGCGGAAAGGGCAGGCGTCTTCTTCTTGCCGAATTCTTGGCCAACCACGGCGGATTGGTGACGGCAACCTCGAAGCCTGCGGGAAATTCTTTCAGCGTGTTCCTTTTTTCTATCCTTCCGCTCGCCGGTTTTACGTCGAAAGACCGGAAATCATCGGCGAAGCCGTTTTTTCGGAGCAGGGTGATGATGTTGTTCGCGCCGGCAAACGGCTCAAGAACGGTTTTATTTCTCAGGCCGATTTTTCCCGCCCATTCCCGGAACGGCTTCAGTGCGAAAGGGTCGCCCTCGGTGTAATAACGCCCCGTTTGTCTTTTTTCTTTACTCACGTGCCAAGTCTGCGCGAGGAATCAGTATATGACAGTTGCCGGGGCGTGCATATATGGATTGTATAATGTCAACACCGGAAGAAGAATGATGAGCAAGCACGAGCTAAAGGAGAGGGATACTTGGCAAGATATTGGCGGTTATAAGGCTGCCGGAGCTGAGCATTCTTTCTTCAGAGCATTTCAAAAAGCATTCAAAAAGACACCGTTCAAAATAGCAGCTAGACCGCAAGAGTTAAACCGTATTTATGTAGATATTCCACTTTCAAAAAGCACCATATCTGAAATTTTTAACCCACA
The DNA here is from genome assembly GCA_964553575.1 of uncultured Chromatiales bacterium. GTDB lineage: Bacteria > Pseudomonadota > Gammaproteobacteria > Poriferisulfidales > Oxydemutatoraceae > CAYFZO01. The sequence continues at coordinate 1,908 of CAZKLI010000212.1, read as the reverse complement.
GGAGCCCATCAAGAGGCACGGGATAATGCCCGACTACGTGATTTCTAATTCTGATACGGGCAAAATTCTGTATGTAGAAGTCAAAAGGCAAGACGGATGGGTTGAGGGAAAAACCAGAAAAGCGGGAAGAGGGAATGCTCATGAACGTTGTTGTAAATATTTCACTCCTGGCCTGCTAAAAATCCTTCGCGGGAAAAGCGGCATCCGAAAGCCTCATTTGCCGTTCTGGATCGTCTTTCAAGGCGACATCACCAGGGACCCATGCAGAGTCAGAGAGATAACTTGCTGGTTTGATAAATTTCAGAATCACTATTTTTTCTGGAGAGACCCTAAGAACCCATCTCCACTAATAAACCATTTTGACCGGAAACTGAAACATCTTCTTTACTAGCAATCGCATTTTGTTGAAGAGTTTCCAACCCCCACGAGTGCCAGCCGTCTTTTTTAGTTCTGGAAAATAGCTCGATCTTGCTTTGAGTTGGGAACATCCTTTCAATGTTTTTTGCAACCTCGGCCGGTTTTTCACTATGCTGTTTTCTATGACAGTTGATGAGCTGCTTTATGTTTCTTGCGCCTCTGGGGCGTGGAATGCGCCCTCTTTTGAACAGCAGGCATAGTTCACAATAAGACATGGTGTATTGCCCTGGATTGTGCACCATCTTGTTCCAGACAAACGCCACGGTTTTATATTCAAATCCCCATGCCGTCCCGAGTTCGATGGCCTGTTGCAAATGTGGATTGGTCGTCCACATAAAAAGCAGGCTGTCATTCTCCGCTATTGATTGCACGTTCAAATTCTTGAGCTCAGATGTTTTTATCGTGGGATATTTGAAAGATGCCGCGCTTACAAAGACGTCTTTTGTCCAACCTTTGTTTTTGGCGATGGTGGCGGTTCTGTCGAACTGCAACTTGCCGTTGTAGTGCCAGGGCGGGTCCGCATACAGTATTTCAAACCTTGAATTAGGCAATGGCGGGTAAAATCGCTCAAGCGTGTTCACTTTTGTTTTTCTTTTTGCTTTGGCGTTATAAATCTCATAACCCGACTTTGCGCCGCCAATATCAAAGTTGTCCATCACGCTTTCCTGTTTGTCGGTTTTTTGTGGGCAATAGCCTTTCCTGTTACCACGCGGAGCAGGCGTTTGCCGGGCTGTGTCCTCATTCGGTCGGAAACACCCGAATCAAGCCGAGCAGATTCCAGGCGCCGATTGTTTTTTGGGAATTATACTTTAGCCCCTAAAGACTATTCGTATCAATTTGACGCTTCACGGGTTGTGTGATCTTGCCGATTTTACGTTTCCGCCCAGTTCCGAAAAGCCGTGCTCTAATGTTTTCGCCCCATCACGACGAATACCAAAGCGCCTGTGGCAACGCACCGCGTTCGGTGCGTATATTGCGGCCAGGCGGCGGTTGTCTCCACGGGAAGGCTTGATTTTCGCCGCCGTCGCCGAGTTTTTCGCTTGCCCGGCGGGGCGCTGCGAGCCTCATAACGGGCGGCGGGTTGGGGTCGGTCTGGTGTCGGTTTGGTCGCCCCCCGGCAATCCGGTGCTACAATACCTTGCCCCGTCCCAATCCACTTATTGCACAAGGAATATCCATGTTCTCCTCCGATATGAAAATAGCCGGTTTCGACCCGGAGCTGGCTTCGGCGATCGACGCCGAGAAAAAACGCCAAGAAGAGCACGTCGAACTGATTGCTTCCGAGAACTACGCCAGCCCCAGGGTGCTTGAGGCGCAGGGGTCGGTGCTGACCAACAAATACGCCGAGGGTTATCCGGCGAAGCGCTATTACGGCGGGTGCCGGTACATGGACGCGGGCGAGGATTTCAGCCGCGACCGGGCCAACCGGGCGTTGAGGATCCCTTTCCCCAATCTGCCGGCCCACACCGGGTCGAAGGCCAACCAGACCGC
>CAZKLI010000211.1:0-5923 GCA_964553575.1 uncultured Chromatiales bacterium | reverse complement strand
CGGGAATCAGGCTGGTTCGCGGCGGTGCGTCGGCGGATGTGACGTCGAGGACGGTGATCCTGAAGACCGAGCCTGAGTTGCAAGGCACTGAAGAGGTGTCGGTCAACCTGAGCGCGGCCGGCGGCTTGACGGCGCCCCCGGCGGCGCCGGTGATATTGAGTTCGATGAGGAATACGGCGGACATAAGGGTGGAAGCGTCCGGACCGGGTTCCGGCGAGGTGTCGGCGACGCTGGACGTGGCCGGGTCGTCGCTTGGAAACGCGGTCGTGACGACGCAACCGCTAGCGGTCGAGATTGTCCGCGGCGTGAGATTGTCGCTCAAGGGAACCGGTGATTCAGACGCGGTGACCATCATCGCGGGCGAATCAACCGATGTCACGGTGAAGACGGACCCGCTGCTTGGAGCCGATGAGAGTGTGACGGTGACATTGAGTGTTGCTCCCGGGTTGAAGATAGAAAGTGTAGGTTTCGCATTGACCGGCGGCAACGAGCTGATTCTGACCGGAACCGACCGAAGCGCGGTGGTCAGGGTCAGGGCGTCGGAGCCGGGATTGGATTTGCCTGCAGGCGTGTCGGCGTCGGGTGTCGGTGGGAACGTCGAGGTTGTCGACGGTGCGTCGCTCGGGGTCGTAACCAGGAACGCGGCTGAAGTCTCGGTGTCGATTTCGCCGTCGTCGGCGGAGATTCAGCAAGGGAGCAGCACGACGCTTCACGTAACGACCGACCCGCAGTTGGATCAAGGGCAGTCGGTGTCGTTGACGTTGACGATAACTCCGGGCGACGAGGGGCTGAGTTTCGCCGGCGGCGCTTTCAACACGCCGGTGGAGTTGGGAGGAGGAGAAGGGCAGTCGCCGTCGGCTGACGTGGCGGTGTCGGCGTCGCCCGATGCGGCAATCGAGAGCGTCTTTCGGATTGCTTTGGCGCTCACAGACGACGTGGGAGTCGAAGCGACCATTGATGAGCAGGGCGAGCAGGCGACGTTGACGGTAACAACGCCGCGGGTGACCGTCGGGTTCACGCCGGAGGGCGGCAATCCGGGGGACGTCCTGACGCTGGAACTAGGTTCGAGCAAGAAAGTGACGTTGAGCCTGATCGGCTTCAGTTTGTCGGGCGGTCAGCAGGCGAGATTCGAGGTGTCGGTCGAGGGTGAAGGGTTGACGTTGCGGAGCGGCGTGAAAAGCCGTCAAGTGTCTTTGGACGCGGCAGACATGATGGTCGAGGTGACGGTCTCGGCTTCCAGGACGGCGGCGAAAGAGGGCGGGTGGCTGGTGGCCCGCGAAATCAGCGGTGTCGAGTTGTCGGAATCGGCGGAGTTGCCGATAGAAGTGCTGCGGAGCGGCGCCAGATTACGGGTCAGGGTGTATCTTGAGGGCGCGCTTGAGTGAGCTGCGCCCGAGTCCGTGGTTGGGTCCGTGGTTGCGGGGTTACATATCTTGAGGGTGCGTACGCTGACCACATAGCTTTATGTATGAGAACCGAGAAACGCGAAACGAAAATAAAAACTCGCTCCGGGCAGTGAAGCGCCGGCGCGGGCCTGATTCAGGCAGCCCGGTAAAACCAAACATCAAGAGCCTGAATCATGCAGACCTCACCTCACCATGAGAGTCATCGAGAATCTCCCGCCGGAAGCGGTCGGACGGAAGAGAAACAATCCATACTCAACCGGCTTGCGAAAGGCCGGGTGCAATCTCAACGTCGCCTGCTATGCGCCCGGCATTGGGCGGCCTGCTCACCGGTTGGCGACGGCGTCTCAAGCGGCACGGCGCCGCCGCCTGATACCTTGAAGTCGCCGTTTCTGCCCGGGTGCTGGCTTTGAATACCCCGATGCCCCCGATGACATTGTGCTTGGGCGGCTTGAGAACGCCGCCTGCCTGATATTTGCCTTTGTCTCATTTATGTTCTGAACCCATACTAGTACATTGCGTTGCATTCGCGTTATCTGCATAATCCGGCGAATGAGGTGCTTTACTTGAAGACCGTCGGCGCAATGGGGGGGCGCAATGGGGCCTGATACCTGCCGCGAACGGTTCGTGCGGAGATTTTTCTCGCTGGCCGCCGTTGCCGCCTTGACGTTGTCCGCGAGCGAAGGACGGGCCGACGATTACACTGAGGCGCGGAGCGTGATGCAGCAGGCCACCGACCGGTTGCTGGAACGTTTGCGCGCCGAAGACGGAAAGTTCAAGCAGGAGGAAGAGCGGCTGTACGCGTTGATCAGGGAAGTCGTGCTGCCGGTGATTAACGTGCGCCTTTTCAGCCGCTACGCCCTGGGGGAACATTGGAAGAACTCGAGTGAGACCCAGAAGCAGCGTTTCGTTCAAGGTTTTCAGTCGATGCTGATCAAAAGCTACGGCAAGCAGCTGCTGTTGCTGTCCGGCATAGAAGTCATGTCGGATCCGCCCGCTTCGACCAGGAAGAAATATCAGATAGTCCGCACCAGAGCGATGCTTAAAGGCAACAGCACGCCTTTGAGCATTGATTATCTGATGATGAACCGTGAAGGGTGGAAAATCGTTGACATCATTATCGACAGTACCAGCATGATCAAGCAGTTTCGCGGCAGCTTCGCCCAGGAGATAAAGGAGACCGGGTTTGAGGCTTTGCTCGCTCGCTTGGACAAGTTTGACTCTTGAGCGGCGGGTTTTGACCGAGGTGTCTTATTGCCGGTATGGGCTTGATTTCGGCGCGTGCTTGCGCGCGGACGTCTGATGGAAAGGTTGCACATCAAGGGAAAGCAGAGCCTTAACGGCGAGGTGTCCATTTCGGGCGCCAAGAACGCGGTGCTGCCGATTCTTGCCGCAACCCTGCTGACCGACCGGAAGGTCACCGTCAACAACGTTCCCCATTTGCAGGATGTCACGACGACCATAGAGCTCCTGAGGCAGATGGGCGTTTCGATCGTCCTCAAGGAGAAAATGAGCATAGACGTCGAGGCTGACAAGGTGGAGAACCTGTTCGCGCCGTACGAAGTGGTCAAAACCATGCGCGCTTCGGTCTTGGTTCTCGGGCCGATGCTCGCGCGGCACGGTCACGCCGAGGTGTCTTTGCCCGGCGGTTGCGCCATCGGTATGCGACCGGTGAACATGCACCTCGACGGGCTGCGTGCGATGGGGGCGAAAATAGAAATCGCCGACGGTTACATCAAGGCGCGGGTGGAGAAACGTTTCAAGGGCACCGAGATCGTGCTCGACAATGTAACTGTCACCGGCACCGAAAACCTTCTGATGGCGGCGTCTTTGGCCGAGGGGACCACCACCATAGAGAACGCCGCGCGCGAACCCGAAGTCGTTGACCTCGCCAACTGTTTGAACAAGATGGGGGCGATGATTGAAGGACAAGGCACTTCGGTCATCAAGGTGCATGGATGCTCCGAGCTCGGCGGGTGCTCGTTTGACGTCCTGCCCGACCGGATCGAGACCGCGACGTTCCTGACCGCGGGCGCGATGACCGGCGGCAACGTGAAAGTCAAGAACACGCGCGCCGACCTGATCGACGCGGTGCTGATCAAGCTTGAGGAAAGCGGCGCGCACATCAACGTCGCCGACGGCAGCATCGAATTGCAGATGAACGGGCGCAGGCCCAAGTGCACCGACGCCACGACCGCGCCGTACCCCGCTTTTCCGACCGACATGCAGGCGCAGTTCACGAGTTTGAACGCGATCGGGGAAGGCACGGGCGTCATTACCGAGACGATTTTCGAAAACCGCTTCATGCACGTTCTGGAGATGCAACGCATGGGGGCCGACATCAACGTGCACGGCAACTGCGTGGTCGTCAAAGGCAAGGAGAGCTTGAAAGGCGCTTCGGTCATGGCGACCGACTTGCGCGCTTCGGCTTCGCTGGTGCTGGCCGGGCTGGTCGCCGACGGCGAGACCGTGGTTGACCGGATTTATCATATAGACCGGGGCTATGAATGTATCGAGGAAAAACTTTGTCAGCTCGGCGCCGATATACAGCGCGTACCCGCTTGAACCGCGTTCCGCGTGAAGCGTCTTCGCCGCCGATTCGCTACAATCCCCGTTTCGACGACGAGTCAGTTTGATGGACAGACCGGTTAAAGTCGCCCTCTCCAAGGGGCGTGTCATGGAAGAAGTGCTGCCGCTGCTCAAGCAGGCGGGGCTTGCGCCCGTCGAGCCGTTGCAGGGGAACCGCAAGTTGGTGCTCGACAGTGAACGCCCCGGTGTCAAGATCGTGATTATCCGAAGCGCCGACGTGCCGACTTACGTCGAATACGGCGCGGCTGAGTTGGGCATCGTCGGCAAAGACGTGCTGATGGAGTACGACGGCGACGGCGTTTATGAATACCTCGACTTGGGCGTTGCCTGCTGCCGCTTGGTGGTCGCGGGGCGCAAGGGCGCCGACCTGCCGGCGACGAGGCGCGCGCGCGTTGCGACCAAGTACGTCAACACCACCCGCAAGCACTTTGCGGCCAAGGGGCGTCAGGTTGAGGTGATTAAGCTGTACGGATCGATGGAGCTTTCTCCGTTAACCGGTTTGTCGGACTTGATCGTTGACTTGGTGGACACCGGCGGGACGCTCAAGGCGAACGGTTTGGCGGCGTACGAGGAAATCGCGAAAGTCAGTTCGCGGCTGATCGTGAACAAGGCGTCGATGAAAATGAAGAATCAAGTTCTCGAAAGAGTGCTGGAGTCGTTCGCCCGCTGCGTCGGCAAGGCCGATGCGGCGGCGTGACCGGGTGATTTAGGACGATCTGACGTGAGATACCAAACCGACGACCTGAGGATTACCGACACCCGCGAGGTGACGGCGCCGGCGACGTTGATTTCCGAGCTGCCGCCGAGCGAGCGCGCCACGGAATGCGTGCATTTCGCGCGCGAAGCGACGCGCGACGTTCTCCACGGGCGCAACGCCCGGCTGGTCGTGGTGGTCGGGCCGTGCTCGGTGCACGACGTCGAGGCGGCGCTTGAATACGGTGAGCGGCTGCGCGCTTGCGCCGGCAAGTTGAAAGATAATCTGCACGTTGTCATGCGCACTTATTTTGAGAAGCCCCGAACGACGGTCGGGTGGAAAGGCTTGATCAACGATCCGAATCTCGACGACAGCTTCGATATCGGCAAGGGGTTGCACCTTGCACGCGGGTTGCTGCTTGAGCTGAACGAGACCGGACTGCCGGCGGGCACCGAGTATCTCGACCCGATCAGCCCGCAATACGTCTCCGACCTGATCAGCTGGGGCGCGATCGGCGCGCGCACCACCGAAAGCCAGGTGCACAGGGAACTCGCGTCGGGGTTGTCGAGCCCCGTCGGCTTCAAGAACGGCACCGACGGTAACCTGAAGATCGCGGTGGACGCCATCGGGTCGGCGTCGCGTCCGCATCACTTCCTGTCGGTGACCAAGGCCGGGCACTCGGCGATCTTCTCGACTTCGGGCAACGAAGACTGTCACGTCATTCTGCGCGGCGGCAAGGAGGCCAACTACGACGCCGCGAGCGTCGAGGAAGCGTCGCGGATGCTCGAGGCGGCGGGACACAAGCCGCGCGTGATGATCGATTGCAGCCACGCCAACAGCCAGAAGCAGCACGAGCGCCAGATCGAGGTCGCAAGAGCGGTTGCCGATCAGGTCGGCGCCGGAGACGAACGCATCGTCGGCGTGATGATCGAAAGCAACTTGGTCGCAGGCCGCCAGGATCTGGTTCCCGGCAAGAAGCCGGTCTATGGACAGAGCGTCACCGACGCGTGTATCTCGTGGGAAGACACCGTGCCGGTGCTTGAGTTGTTGGCCAGCGCCGTCGAGCAGCGCCGGAATGCACGTGAAAGTTCACGGCGTAAAGCCGTTTGAGCATGATTCAAATCCGGCGGCTCGATACTTCGGCCTCTGACTTCGAGCCGCAATTCCAAGCGTTGATACGCTCGGCCGCGACGCCCGACGACACGGTCGCCGCGCGCGTGGGTGAAATTATCACCCG
>CAZKLI010000210.1:0-2255 GCA_964553575.1 uncultured Chromatiales bacterium | reverse complement strand
AAATAAACCTGTTAGAGTCGGTGAACGTCAATACAGGCACTCTCGCCACGACCTTGTGCCCGGGACGGTCGTTGAGGAAGCGGCTCTCCAACGCCAAGTTCGCGGGGCCGAAGACGCCGGCGATGGTCGCGTCGTTCAGTTGCAAGCCGGCGACGCTGACGCCGTCCTCGTCAAGATCACCCTCCATCAGCGTGTAGCTGAAACGCAGCACGTTGCCGATGCTGCGGTGCGGCGCGTAAGCCGCGATGCGTTCTTCGTTGCCGATTCGCAACGCCAACCTCGGCGAGGTGACTCCGTAAGGTGTCGGAGATGATGTCACAATCAGCCCTCTGTCGAAGATCACGTCCACGTCAATCGTCTCTCCCATCTCCGCACTGTAGGTGGGCGGACTTTGCGGGACCGAGGTGAACCGAACCGTTGACACCTGAGGCACTGTTTCACCCGGCCTATAGACGATCGGGAATCCTGTAACTTCAATGCCGGTGTAGCATTGCCCCCCGATTTTATGATTGTCCTTGCAACTGGTCGGCGGCGGCGGCGGTTCGGCAAAGCCGATCGAGAATGACTCGCTGCTCCTGGTCACCGTGAACTCTCCGCTCTGCGTCGCGCCCGTGGGAATCGTCACCGGATTGTCGGATAACGTAACGCCGGATACTTCAAGGTGAACCTCCAAAGGATACGGCGCTCCTTCGGCCACCGTGAGCCTGACCGTCGCCGGGCCGAACGTCAGCAACGCCTCCGACAACGCCGTCTCGTCGGCGGATTCCAGGCGCGGCACCAATCTGAAAGGTGCGCCGGGGTTGCCGAACAGGTGAACCGCCCCCAGACCGGTCAGTCCCGAGAATATGCCCGGCGGCAGCACAATAAACTCGTTGCGGTCGAGACCCAGCCTGTTGAAGCTACTCGGAAAATCGTCGAACAGCCCCTGCGGCAAGTCGGTCAACCGGTTGTTTGACATGAACAGTTGTGTCAGCCCCGTCAAACCGGAGAGGTCTTTGCTTTTAAGGGTTGTAACGTCTCCGAGGCGCTCGGTCAAACTTAATGAAGTCAGGCCGGCCAAATCGCCACTATCTATGGCCGCGCAAGAAGATTTACTTCTCACGGATTGAATACGATTACTAACTTCCAGCGTTCTGTCGCAAACGCCTTCTTGGACAATGACCGTTAGTCTGGCCCCTAGCACGGCCCCTGGCCTCGGCGTGTAGCTGAGCCCGGGAACCAGGTCAATATAAAACCGTTCGCGCGCCGGATCTATGTCGTCATCGTCTATGATGACAATCCGGATGGTTCCGTCTGTCTCGCCCGCGGGCACCTCGACCGTGCCGCTGCCGGCGTCGTAATCGTCGGCGTCGGCGGTATCCTCGGTAACGGTGTAGTGAACGACGATCGTCTCCTGCAACGACGAGCTGAGGTTGAACTCCGCGTCTGCCATTTCGCCTTCAGAGAGAAAAATCTGTCCGTCGCCGTCGGTGAACCACAACTCGATTGTCCTCGCCGCGACCTTGTGCCCGGGGCGGTCGTTGAGGAAACGGTTCTCCAACGCCGCGTCCGCTGCCCGCCCAAAGACGTCGGTGATGGGCCCGTCGCCCAGTTCCAAACCACCCGACGCGACGCTGATGCCGTCCTCGTCAATATCATGGTCCACCAGCGTGTAACTGAAACTCAGCACGTCGCCGCCGCTGCGGCTCGGCACGTAAGTTGCGGTGCGCTGGTTGTCACCAATCTGCAGCGCCAGCGTCGGTGAGCTTGATCCGGCAGGGAACGACGGCACGATCAACCCCCTGTCGAAGACCACGTCCACGTCAACTGTTTCTCGCGCCTCCGTGCCGTAGGTGTCCGGGCTTCGCGGGACTGAGGTGAAGCGGACCAATGACACTTGAGGCCCCGTTCCGCTCTGCGCATAGGCGATAGGTGATTCCCCAATTTCAAATCCGGTGAAGCATTGCCCTTGAATTCTATGATTGCTCCGGCAACCGTTGGGCGGCTGCGGTCCAGCAAAGCCGATTGAGAATGACTCGTTGCTCCTGGTCACCGTGAACTCTCCGCTCTGCGTCGCGCCCGTGGGAATCGTCACCGGATTGTCGGATAGCGTGACGCCGGACACATCAAGGTTGACCTCCAAGCTGTACGGCGCCCCTTCGGCCAGCGTGAGCCTGACCGTCGCCGGTGCGAACGTCAGCAACGCTGACGATAGTTCCGTCTCGTCGGCGGATTCCAAGTGCAGAAACAGCTTGAAAGGTGCGCCGGGGTTGTTG
>CAZKLI010000209.1:0-10610 GCA_964553575.1 uncultured Chromatiales bacterium | reverse complement strand
ACGTAAGCTTCGACCGCTTTCTTGAACTCCGGGTCATCGAGAACCCGGGACGCCGCGGCGGCGGAAAGAGACGCGGCCAGCAAAGCACCGAGCAACACGCTCTTGGACAACGCGTCCCGAACGCCTTTATAAAGCGAGAATATTTTCAAGGCTTGCATAATTTGCGCGGTTGCGGGTTTATATTAACCGTTTTTACGGGCGGCGACGCGACGACCGGCGATACAAGACCGCGGAGAAACTTATCCGGCACTGCAAATCACCGCTTGCGTACGTGCCGGTCGCGGCGTTTTCAGATACCATTCGCCGAATCGTTTGACGATGGGTTGTCCTCATGCAGATTTATCTTGTAGGCGGCGCGGTTCGTGACGAACTGCTCGGGCGTCCTCCCGGCGAACGCGACTGGGTCGTGGTCGGGGCGGATCCGGAAGAAATGACAAGGCGGGGATTCAAACCGGTCGGGCGCCATTTCCCGGTGTTTCTCCATCCTGATACAAAGGAGGAATACGCGCTCGCGCGCACCGAACGCAAGACCGGCCCGGGATACCACGGATTCACTTTCCACACCGGCCCGGGCGTGTCCTTGGAAGACGACCTGCGACGCCGCGATTTGACGATCAACGCCATCGCGAAAAGTCAAACCGGCAAGCTGATTGACCCGTACGGCGGCAAGCGCGACCTCGAAAACAAGCTGCTGCGCCACGTCTCCCGCGCGTTCGTCGAAGACCCGGTGCGGATTCTGCGCGTCGCCCGATTCGCCGCCCGGTTTCACCCGGACGGGTTTTGCATCGCCCCTGAAACCGCGGCTTTGATGCGAGAGATGGTGAACGCCGGCGAGATAAACGCGCTGGCGGCCGAACGAGTCTGGAAAGAATGCGAGACGGCGCTGGCGGAACCGGCACCTTCGCGCTTCTTCTTGACCCTGAAAGACGTCGGCGCCCTGGACGCCGTGGCGCCCGACCGGGCACCCGGACTCGCCGGGTTGCTGCAATCGCCGCAAGCCGTGGACGCAGTCGCGCGCGCGGTTGACGAATGCGCCCGTTCGTGCGAGCCCGAAAAACGCCCGCAAATCGTTTTCGCCGCGCTCGCGATTCAGGCTTCGGCTTACGAGGCCGACCTTGAGCCGGCGTGCAAATACGCGCGGGCGCCTTCGGCTTACTCGAAGCTGGCAAGCGCCGCCTCGTTCTGCCGGCGGCGGATGCAAGAAAGCCGGCGCATCAACGCGCAAGTGCTGCTGGACGTATTTGAACGCACCGACGCGTTCAGGAACCCTGAGCGGTTGACGACCTTGCTCGACGCTTGGCGGTTTTGCGATTTCCCCGTTGCGGGAAAAAAACGAAGTCTTGCAAAGGTACGCGCGGCCTTCGACGCGGTGAACCGCCTCGACCTCAGGCGCGTAGTTGAAGCTTGCAACGGAGACGTCGGCAAAGCCGTGCGCGAAGCGCGGCTTGAGGCGTTGTCACAAAAAGAGAACGAATAAAAGCGCGCCGAGCACCAGGCGATAGACGACAAAAGGCCCCAACCCGACAAGGTTCACCAGCAGAAGAAACAAGCGCAGCGTCACCAAGGCGGCGAAAGCCGACGTGATAAAACCGAAAGCAATCAGACGCCACGTCTCAGGGTCCGGCGGCGCGCCGAACCGTATGATTTCATGGAAAGAAGCGGCCAAAATCGCGGGAATCGCGAGAAGAAAGGAAAATCGAATAGCCTGCCTGCGCGTCAGGCCGAGAAGAAGTCCCGCGGTGATTGTAACGCCCGCACGCGACGTGCCGGGCACCAAAGCAAGGATTTGTGCCAAGCCGATAATCAAGGCGGATTTGAAAGTCACCGGCTTGGCCGCCGACAACGGCAGTCTCGATTCGTACCAGACACCGGCCCAAAGCAACAATCCGAACCCGACGGTCGCCGAAGCGATGACCAACGGCGCGCGCAGCTGCTGTTCTATGACGTCCGCCAGCAAATAACCCGCGGGCAGAATCGGAATGCTTGCAACCGCAAGATAAACCAGTCCTCTCCTGTCGGACGTGAAGTCGGACGACTCGCCTCCCCGGCACAAACAAACCAGCATTTCCGCCAATGCACCCCGGTAGTGGAAAACAACGGCGAACAAGGTGCCGAAATGCACCGCAACGTCGAACGCGAGACCCTGATCTTCCCACCCCATCAACGCAGGCAGCAAAATCAGGTGCGCGGAGCTGGATATCGGCAAAAACTCGGTGACCGCTTGCACCAGAGCCAAAGAAAGCGCTTGGGACGTGTCCACTGAAGAACGAGGCTCACCCGGTGTGATTTAATGAAGATTGCTATTATGAGACGCACACAAGACTGTAGTCAATCATGACCGAAACTTCCGCCTTTCCCGAAAAAAAGGTTGCATTGGTGACCGGCGCGGCGCGGCGAATCGGCGCCGAAATCGCCGAAACCCTTCACAGCGCCGGCATGAACGTCGTGCTGCATTGCCGCCGGTCTCTCGGCGAAGCGGAACGGCTCGCCGAAACGTTGAACCGTGCGCGCGCCGACTCCGCCTGCGTGGTTCAGGCCGATCTTCTGCAAGTCAGGCAGGTGGCGGAACTCGCGGATCAAGCAACGGCGCGGTGGGGACGCCTCGACGCGCTGATCAACAACGCGTCGGTGTTTTACCCGACGCCTCTGGAAAGCCTGGACGAGCCGCAGTGGGATGAAATTGTCGGCGGCAATCTAAAAGGCGCTTTGTTTCTTTGCAAATACTCGGCGGGCGAGTTGCGAAAACGCCGGGGGTGCATCGTCAACGTCAGCGACATTCACGCGGGCCGTCCGCTGAAAGGCTACGCGCTCTACTCGATCGCCAAGGCCGGCGTCAATATGCTGACAAAGGCGCTGGCGCGCGAGCTCGCTCCCGAAGTGCGTTGCAACGCGGTGGCGCCTGGCGCACTGCTTTGGCCGGAAGCCGAACACTACGCGCAAAAACACGAGGAAATCATCTCCCGCACCGCACTCAAGCGGGAAGGTTCGCCGCAAGACGCGGCGGCGGCGGTGCTGTTTTTGGTGCGTGACGCGGGGTACGTCACCGGGCAGATTCTTGCGGTCGACGGCGGCAGAACCCTGAGTAATTAAGCTTGGGTAATTAAGCCCGAGTAATTAGACCCGGGTAATTAAGCTTGGCAATTAAGAAAGAAACGGCCGGAAAACCTGCGTCAAAGCAAACATCCGGCGTCAGGGAGCGGCGCGGTGCCGAACTTCCCTAAGCCCGCATTCCTTTCAAGGAGACTTTTTTGAGCGTCGGCGCGCCGCCTCGGTCGAAATCCTCCCACAGCCGCGCGTAGGTTTTCTCGAGAACCGGGTGCGTCTCCCCGCCCGCAACGTCGGCGAGCGGGCGCAGGACAAAGGCGTACTGCACGATGTCGTCGCGCGGCACTTGAACCCCGTTTTCTCTGATTACCAAGTCGCCGTAGAGCACCTGGTCTAGGTCGAGAGTCCTTGATTCAAAGCGATTCTTGCTGCGCACGCGCCCGTGGCGTTTTTCGATTGTGCGAAGCGCATCGGCCACGTCGCGTGGAGACCGCTCGGTTTCAAACGACACGATCATATTGTAGAAATCCCCGCCTTCAAATCCGACCGCCGCCGATTCATAGACTGGGGAAAGCGTCAGCTCACCGAAAATCCCGCGCAACATCCTGATGCAAGAAACAACGTTGCGTTCCTTGTCAACGTTGCTGCCGATACTGACGTAGACTTTCTGCTTTCCGGCCTTAGTCATGTACCGCAGTCATGTGCCGCTTGTTTGCTTGCGCCGGGTAACTGAAACGCCCACGGTTTTCGCCCCTCGAATCGCGCCGGGCTTGCTTACGGTGACCTTCGCCCGGCTCACGTCGAATTCCCCGAGCAGAATATCAGCGATTCCTTGCGCCAGGGTCTCAATCAGCGCGCACGGATTGTTCTCGGCGAAGTCCTTGACGCGCTTGGAAATCGCCTTGTAGTCCAACGTGCCCGACAGTTCGTCTTTTTGCGCCGCAGCGGCGGCGTCCACCGCCATTTCCAGATCGATCAGGACGGTCTGGCGCACGCGCTGCTCCCATTCGAAAACGCCGACGACGGTTTCGACGCGCAATTCTTTCAGGAAAATCGTATCCATTGTGCGGGAGGCCGAAACGACGCCGGCGGGGAAATGCGCGGCGCTCTGAGGCGGAATTATATACATAAATATCGCATCGGTTCGACGCTTCACGGGCTGGCGCCTTGCTTGCCGTTGGCAAAGAGACGCGAAACACCCACAAGCCGACATCGCATATATTTCATTTGCCGCCGGCGACAGGGTTTACTCCAGCCGGTGTCGCCGCCAAGCGAGCCCAGCGGCTTCAAAGAATGCCCCGGCACGATCCCTTGGGAACAGGTTGGCTGTCACACCGTAAGTCCCGTGCGGTTATTTTCGTAAACGGCAGTCGGGGGGTAACGCGACCCATTACTTTCACCCAACGGGGGGAACCATGACAAACGAAAAACAAGAGCGGCTTAACCAAGAACTCAGCCGGCTCCTTGACCAATTTGAGAAGCTTGAAAAACAGGAGACACGCTTAACGGCTGCGACAGCCGTCCGGGATCCGCGCGCCGGTCGGTCCGGCAGGCCTTGTCCGGCGGGTCTCAGATACTCGGGGGGGCCAGGTATATCTTCCCCGGCTTCCGGCCTCGCGGCGGCTCTGCCCGCGCGCGCACCCGTTTCCAGTTGATCCGGCCCAGAAACTTGCGCCCGAGGCGATGGAGAGAACGCGCCGTTGACAGCCGCCGCTCCCCGGCGGTGTGCGTCGCGTAACGGGTGAACGCGTTGTACAGGCCCCACGCTGTGCCGGCGACGACCGCCTCGCGCCCCCCCGGCGCTTTCGCCATCCGCTTGCTCTCCTCCTCGACCTCCTCGTAGTAGGCGTCAACAATCCGATCGACCGAGACCCCGGGGACGAAACGCATCGCGGTCTGCAACGCGAGCTCGCTGACGGCTCGGTGGACCGCCTCCCTCGTCTCCAGCGGCACCGGGGTGTCGGCCAAGGTCCCGACCTGCCGCTCGACGTCCCTTGCCATCCCGCCGACGCCATCCCAGCTCAGGTACAACGCATGACTCACGAGATTATTAATCTCGCGCTGCAACTCTTTCGGCAATTCCGTCGGAGGCAGCCCGGGATAAGTCTCCCGGCCGAGGGGGACGCGCCGCTGGATCGACACGAACTTGCCTTTCTCGGTCACGGTCATCCCGTTCAGGCACGCCAGGCGGACCATGATGACCTCGATCTCGAGCGGGGGAGTCTCATCAACCTCCGAGTTGTAGATGTGCATTCCGGTCGCGAAGCGCTCGTTGAGCCTGCTCAGCGAAACCGATTCGCCCGAGCGCACGTTGAGCAGCATCGCGTCCGGCGTCCGCCGGAGAAGAACCTTGTCAACGTCGAGGCGCCCCCCCCCCAGATCCCGCAGGGTGCGGTAGAGCCCCGGCACAAGATAGATTGAATCCAGCCGGACGTGATCGTCCGGCAAGATGGCGCGCACCCGCATCGCTCTGCTGCGTCCCCCCTCCAGCCGGCGCATCCGGAGCAGCCGGGTGTCACTTCCCCACTTGCGGGAAATCTGGTGGTTGACGAACATTTCCAGCAGGCGCGGGTTGTCGAGCATTGTCGCGAACGTCGCCTGCGACGGGACGAGGGACTTCACCAGTTCCGCCCAGGAGTCCCTGTCCAGGAAGACGTCGCGGTCTCCGGCGACAGAGCGGTCTCCGGCGACAGAAAGGTAGGGGACCAAATTGCGGAGCGGCCCGTCGGTTTCGGGCTCCGGCGGGGGACGGCCGTAAGAGGCGGAGTCAGGCTCAAAGTTCCGAGGATCGCCTCCCTGCGGGGGGCGGTTGTGCAAACCGGGAGCCGGCCCAAAGTCCCGGGGGTCGCGCCGCTGCTCGGCTAGCACGCCCATCACCGGCACCAACCGGTGCGGCTCCAGGTCGACCCCATGTTTTTGCTCGAGTTTCTCCCGTTGGCCGACCTTGAACTCGAGGTTGTTCCCGGTCACATAAGTGTCGGCAAACTGGCTGCGCTCACTGAGCAGCCGGTCGTAGATTTTTCCCCACTCGCCGGGCAATTCCTCGCCGGGGCGAGGTTTTTCTGTCTGTTTCATCGAATTCTTCTCCTTCCACCCTCACCATCGGGTCTTGGCGTGTGGCGGTTGTTATACTGATTGAGATAATCATTATAGCATAAAAACAGGGTTGTCTATTTTCAGAAAATAGGCTACTCTATAGCCGTCATGTCTAACGACCCTAACGAGCCGAGCAGCAGGGAAATCTGGACTATCGGACTGGCAGTCCTGGCGGTCATCTACCTGCTCGGCTTCCTTTCCGGCGTGCTTTACGCCATGAACAACCTATGAGAGGTGCATCATGAAAAGACTTTTCCTTTTATTCACCGTGATTTTCGCCGTTCTGACGCTTGAGGCGTTCGACGGGGCTGAAGCGCAGTCACAGTGGACTCCGCCGCCGCCGATCGGCAGCGGCCTCGGGGCTGTGGCCAACTGGGCTGCGCAGCAGAGCTACGAGTCGGCAGCCAGGATTGATGCGGAACGGCGGCAAAGAGAGGAGCGGCAACGGCAGTTCGAGAATGACCTGTTTATCCGAGGGCACACATTTGAGGCGGACGGTATCAAGACGCCATCCGTGCTTCAGACCAACTGCCATCTGCATTCGATTACCTGCCTGGAAAGGCTTCGGGGGAGATAGATCGCATAAAGAGCAGAGGGAATCCCGGCTTGATAGCCGGGGTGCTTTCTGCTATTTTCCCCGCTCCTTGAATCCTGGAAAGACCGGGAAGAACCGAAACAATGTCAAGATTCTGTCAGATAACCGGCAAAAAGCCGATGAGCGGCAACAATGTCTCTCACGCGCACAACAAGACCCGCAGGCGTTTCCTGCCCAACCTGCACACGCTCAGGTTCTGGGTCGAGAAAGAAAACCGCTGGGTGAAGCTGCGCGTGTCGAGAAAAGGCCTGCGCATCATCAACAAAAAAGGCATAGAGACCGCGCTTGACGACGCCCGCAAACAAGGCGTCAAGGTCTGAAAGAAGTTTCGGGGAATTCAGTAATGGCAACGCGTGAAAAAATCAAACTCGTTTCAACGGCCGGCACCGGGCACTATTACACGACCACCAAGAACAAACGCAACGTGACAGAAAAGCTCGAAATGAAGAAGTTCGACCCGGTCATCCGCAAGCACACGCTCTATAAAGAAAGCAAGATTAAGTAGTCCCGGGCGGGGGAAGCCGCGGGTCAGCGCACCCAAGCCTTACAGCGGGCGAGGCGAAAGCAGAATCAATTAAGCTTCAGACGGGGGAAGCCGCTTGCTTCCCGTGTTTATTTCTTGATTTATTTCCTGGGCTCTGGAGCCGGTGAGAGAGAGGGTCAGGTGACGTTTCTTGGCTTATTTATTGATTGGGTGGAGAGTCCAGGCCAACGGGAAAATCAGACCGCCGCCTGCCCGACTTGGACGTCGCCCTTGATTCTGCGGGCGAACCTCTCGAGCACGTGCAGCCCGCTTTGCTCAGCCTGACGGCACCATTCGAGCAATTCAACCCTCAGCTTCTCGTGATCACCCCGTAAATCGTGCCACAACGATTGCAGGCGGTGACGGAATTCATAGACCGTCTTCAACGCATCGTTGGACTTCATCGCGCGTTTCAAATGGTTGTGGTCTCGGCCGGCGACGTTTTTCTCGTGGTGAAGAAACGGTTTCCGCACCCCCCTCAAAAGCCGCTGATAGGAACCTCTTGCACATTTGAGCTCCTGCTTGAACACGGGGCGCATGACCGTGTCAACGTATTCCGCCATCACGTGAACCCGCCCGTTCAAAAGCGTCTGCACGGTTTCCAAGTCGAGTCGCGACACGCGTTGCACCGCCCGCCGCACCGCCTTGTGCGACGGCATCACCCGGTTCACCCGCGCCAGCCCCAGGCCCCGCAAAAGATTGATGTACAACCAGCCGACGTCAAACTCCCACGCCCGCGCCGACAATTTCGCCGACCCCGGGAAAGCGTGATGGTTGTTGTGCAGTTCCTCGCCTCCGATCAACAGGCCAACGTTGCCGAGGTTGGTTGAATCATCCCCGGTCTCATAGTTGCGGTAGCCGACGAAGTGTCCGCCGCCGTTGATGACTCCGGCGGCGAAAAACGGTATCCACATCGCCTGCACCGCCCATATCGAGATTCCCCAAAAGCCGAACAGCACATAGTCAATCACGAACAATGTAACGATGCCTCTGTTCGGGTATTTGCTGTAGAGATTTTTTTCCATCCAATCCCACGGCGTCCCACGCCCGTAAATCTTGAGGGTCGCCTTGTTGGCGGCTTCCTCGCGGTAGAGTTCGGCGCCGCTGAACAAGACTTTCAAGATGCCGTGGGTTCTCGGGCTGTGCGGGTCTTCGTCGGTTTCGACCACGGCGTGGTGCTTGCGGTGAATCGCCACCCATTCGCGCGTAACCATGCCGGTCGTAAGCCACAACCAGAAACGCATCAAATGAGTTACCAATGGGTGAAACTCAACCGCAAGATGCGCTTGAGAGCGGTGCAGGAAAAGCGTCACGCAGGCGATGGTGACGTGGGTCATCGCCAGCGCGGCAACGACGTAGCCCCACCACGGCAGGTTCAGCAATCCGTTACCGGTCAGAATGTCATTCAGCATAGCTTTTGCAGCAAGGGTTTTCAGCGAGGCCAAGTATCTGCGCGGCGCCGGCGCCGACCAGCCTTGAGCGGATAAACGCGCGTACCTTACGCGAACTCCGCAATGTAGTCAAAAAGGATGGTATATCGAAACCGTTCCACGCGCGACGACCCTAAAGGTAGTCGCACACCACCCGCCACGCGGCAAGCTTCTGCTCGAAGGTCAGGCGTGCGTTCGCCGGGCTTGTCGAGGGCAACTCAATAATCTCCGGCCCCGCCTCCAATCCCGTTTCCGACCCCGTTTTCAATCCAGTTTCAGATCTTTGGGCGGCTTGCAGGTGCCGACGAAAGGAAGCGCTCGCTTTTTTCCCGTTCAGCAGCACCGCGTTGATTGAAGTGCGCCGGGCGAGCATTTCAGCGATTGCGTTGGGTTCCTCGCTCGAGGGCACGATTGCGGCGTCGAGGCTGCCGTCACGCTCGCAGCACTTGAGTACGTCCCACAACGCGAGGTTCGCCCGCCGCAACGCGGCGACGCGGCGAGGGTACGAAAGGTCGGGGTCGAACCCGAGCAGGGCGCCCATGATTCGCCAGAAAGCGTTCTTCGGATGCGCGTAATACTGCCGCCGTCGCAAAGACTCGACGCTCGGCATCGAACCCAGTATCAGCACTTTCGGCTCAGACGGAAGAATCGGGGGAAACCCCGTAATCTTGTTCATGGGCGTTCAAGCCTTAAGTTGCCGAAACCGTCAACGGACGCACGCCAGCCTTCTTCGACGTAAGTCGTCGAGGTCTCTTCGACCACCACGGCGGGACCTGGAACGACCTTGTTCGCAAGCTCGGCGCGCTGCCAAATCACCGCCTCGCCCTGCCCGGACGCCGACCCTCGTGCTGGCTCCGGCGACGACTCCGGCGGCGATAACGGCGGCGGCCCGGCGGCACGCCCGGCGACGACGCTTTGGAGCGGAGACGCCGAGAAAACACCGACCCGAAGCGTCACCAGCTCGACCGCCGCATCCAGGGTATAGCCGTGGCGGTTTCGGTGCGCCGCGTGAAAAGCTTGCGCAAGCTCATCCAAAGAACGTCGTTCGAGCGTCAAGCAATGCGACTGCCCCGCATAACGCAGCTCGGCGGCTTCGTTGACGTCGAAAACGCCGATGCCCTGGATGCGCATCTCACGCCCCGCTTCTTCACGCAGTTGTTCATAGACGGCGTCCACGGCCGACTCCTCGGCGCTTGCGACGTCAAGGCAAACCGTGCGCGACTTTTGCAAACCGCGCGGCGCGATCAACATGCCGAACGCCGACAAGACGCCGGCGTGAGCCGGCACTATCACCCTGCGAATTTTCATGCTTTCGGCCAAAGTGCAGACGTGCAAGCCGCCCGCCGCACCGAAACCGACGAGCGTGAATCCCGACGGATCGTGTCCTTTCTGCACCGACACGACCTTGAGCGCCTGCGACATCTGTTCGTTAACGATGTCGATCACGCCTTGCGCAACGCCGGCGGCGCTTTTGCCGAGCGCCGCGACCAACGGTTCGAACGCCTGCACCGCGGCGGTGCGGTCGAGCGCCAGCGACCCGCCGAGCTTTTCAGGCAGACGTCCGAGCAGCAAATTGGCGTCGGTTACGGTCGGGTGTTTCCCGCCGCGCCCGTAGCAAGCAGGCCCCGGCGAAGCGCCGGCCGACTGCGGTCCCACCCGCAGCAACCCGCCGTCGTCAACGTAGGCGATCGAGCCGCCGCCCGAACCGACCGTGTGAATATCCACCATCGGCGTGGCGACCGGGTAAGGCCCGATGCGCCCCTCGGTCGTCAAGGCGACGTCACCGGCGATAACCGACACGTCGGTCGAGGTGCCTCCCATGTCAAAGCTCAGCACTTTGCTCGCGCCGGCCGCGGCGGCGAAGTATCGCGCCGCGATGACGCCGCCGCGGCCGGCGCGAGCAAAGTGCTGAGCTTTGACA
>CAZKLI010000208.1:0-3852 GCA_964553575.1 uncultured Chromatiales bacterium | reverse complement strand
TCCCTGAGAACATTCGTATCAGTTTGGCGCTTCATGGCCCGGGCAGCCTCGTTCCCGGAGGCCAAGCCGAAGGTCAAAGCATTCAACCCGGCGTCCGCGCCGCCTGCGTTTGCGTGCGTTTGGCGAGCCACGCCGCGACCGCGATCGCGGGCACGCCGATGACCGCGGCATAAACGAAGAAGTTGAAATAGCCGAAGCCGTCCACGATGACGCCCGAGAAGCCGCCGATGAATTTGGCGGGCAACGTCATCAGGGAGCTGAACAGGGCGTATTGCGTCGCGGTGTAGGCGGTGTTCGTCAAGCTCGACAAATAAGCGATGAACGCGGTCGTCGCGACGCCGCCGCTGAGATTGTCGGCGCTGATGACCACGGCGAGCAGCAAGACGTCGGGCCCGGCGTGCGACAACGCGGCGAACAGCAGGTTGGTTGCTGCGACCAGCACCGCGCCCGCGACCAGTATCGGGGTGATTCCGTAACGCAGCACGAGCACGCCGCCGAGGGCCGCGCCGAAAAGCGTCATGAAGAAGCCGAACACTTTCGACACGTCGGCGATTTGCGTCTTGGTGTAGCCCATGTCGAGATAGAACGGGTTGGCCATCACGCCCATCGTGATGTCGCTGATGCGGTAGATGCCGATGAACAGCAGTATCAACAGCGCGACGCGTCCGTTGCGCTCGAAGAAATCGAGAAAAGGGCGGACGACGGCGGTGCCGAACCAGGTTCCGCCGCCGCGTGCAGGCGGCGCGTGCGCGGTGCGGCCGCGTTGCGGTTCGTCAACCGCCAGCGTCGTCACGACGCCGACCGCCATGCACGCCGCCATGATCAGGTAGCCGCCGCTCCAGCCGACGAACTCGGCGGCGTAAAAAGCGCCGGCGCCGGCGACCAGCAACGCGACGCGGTAACCGAAGATGTACATCGCCGCCATCGCCGCCTGGTAGTCTTTGTCCACCGCCTCGATGCGGTAAGCGTCTATGACGACGTCCTGCGTCGCCGAGCAGAACGCGATGAACACCGCGAGCAGGGCGAATTGCACGAGCTGCGATTGAGGCTGGGTCAGCGCGAGTGCGACCAGCCCCGCGGCGATGCCGAGCTGCGACAACAACATCCACGAACGCCGGCGGCCCAGACGACGGGTCAGGAACGGCAGGCGCAGGTGGTCGATGAAAGGCGCCCAAATCACCTTGATCGAGTAGGTGACGCCGACCCAGCTGAAAAAACCGATGGTCGTGCGGCTCAGCCCCTCTTCGGTCAGCCACGCCGACAACGTCGAGAACACCAAAAGGAAAGGCAGTCCCGCGGAGAATCCGAGAAACAGCATCGCCACCACGCGCGGGTTTGAATACACGCGCAACAGGTCGAGCCAGCGCATTGTTTCGTTGCCGGTCATCCGCCCTCTTTCACCGCAAGGTCGTAGTCCATGATCAGCGGCGCGTGGTCGGAAAACCACTTGCCTTTGTAAATGCGCGCGGCGCGCGGGGCGGCGCGAAGGCCGGGCGACGTGACCTGGTAATCTATTCGCCACCCGACGTTGTTTTCCCTTGCACGGCCCCGGTTCGACCACCAGGTGTAGCGGTCGGGCAAATCGCAGACTTCACGGAAAGCGTCGTTGTAGCCGACCTTGCCGAACAACTCGTCGAGCCAAGCGCGTTCTTCGGGCAGGAACCCCGAGTTCTTCTGGTTGCCGCGCCAGTTCTTCAGATCTATTTTCTTGTGCGCGATGTTCCAGTCGCCGCAGACGATGTAATGCTTGCGGCGGCGCTTGAGTTTCTTGAGGTGTTTCATGAACGCGTCGAGGAAGCGGAATTTCGCCTGCTGGCGTTCGTCGCTCGACGAGCCCGAAGGCGCGTAGAGAGAGACCACCGACAGCTCGCCGAAACACGCTTCGAGATAACGCCCCTCGGCGTCGAACTCGGCGTCGCCGAAACCGCGCGTCCATCTTTCGGGGCGGCGGCGGGTGTAAATCGCCACGCCGCTGTAGCCTTTTTTCTCGGCGGCGAAATACTCACAGTGGTAGCCGCGCGGGCGGAAACAAGCGTCGTCGAGTTGTCCGAGTTGCGCCTTGAGCTCCTGTATGCACACGACGTCGGCGTTCTGGCGGCGCAGCCAGTCGAAAAAGCCCTTGCGCGCGGCGGCGCGGATGCCGTTGGCGTTGAATGTGACGATGCGCACGAGCTGTTTTGATCGAAAGCTGTGAATGACGGGGGGTTATATGGTTGAATCGGCAAGCCGCCGGTTCGGGTTTGTTCTCCGCCGTGCAATCTGTCGGACGCGGCGCCGTCGAACAAACGTTGAAGCGTCTGATTATTGTATATAATTTCCTCAAGAACGTAACTGACGATGCGGACGTAATATACGGTGACGACAACGACCGGCGAGGCTTTCATCCGGTTCGCAATCGCCCAGCGCGTGCTTGAGTTCGGTGATTTCACGTTGAAATCGGGCAGGGTCAGCCCGTATTTTTTCAATCTCGGTGCAATCTGCGAAGGCGCGGCCTTATCGCGGCTCGGTCGTTTTTACGCCGACGCGATTGCCGCAAGCGGGCTCGGATTCGACGTAATCTTCGGCCCCGCCTACAAAGGCATCCCGCTTGCGAACGTCGCCGCGGTTTGCCTGCACCAGAGGCACGGCGTTGATAAAGCCGTTGCGTATAACCGCAAGGAAGTCAAAGATCACGGTGAAAGGGGGCGTCTCGTCGGCGCCGCGCTTGCAGGCAAGCGCGTGCTGATTCTCGACGACGTAATCACCGCAGGCACCGCCGTGCGGGAAGCGGCGGCGTTGATACAGGACGCGGGCGGCACGGTGGCCGGCGTCGCGGTGTGTTTCGACCGCGGAGAGAAAGGGCCGAACGGAGATTCCGCAATCAACGAGATTGAGCGGGAACTTCAGCTTAAGGTTATATGCCTCTCCGGCTTCAGCGATTTGCTTTCGTGCGTTGACGCCGAGGAGCATGACAGGCTTGAAGCCTACTCTAGGCGTTGCGGCGAAACCTGAGCGCGTCTCTGCGAACCCGCGCACACACTGAACATATCGCCGGCGCAGGCACCCTCAAGACGGGTAGCGGCGAGGCCGTGCGTTGTCACTCGAGCGCGCCCTCGAGAAACACCCTGACCCGCAATCTGACGCCGTCCTGCGACACCTCTATCTGCAACACCGCCGCTTTCGACAATTCGACACCGCCGATTGCGTGCGCCACCAGCTGCCCGATCCTGCTCCTTTTCTCCTCGGAAGCCGAGACTGTTACCTCGGCCGTCATATTCGTCGCGTCCAAAGACACTTCGCGGCTTGTCACGCTGCCTTGCAACGTCAATCCGTCACCCTCGACCGACACCCTGAACCTTGCCTGCTGACCGTCCGACAAGCTGAAGTCGGTCAGGCTCAACGTTACTCTCTTGTTCGAATCCGGCGTCAGCACCAAGGGTTCTCCCAGTGCACCGCCCTCAGGCGTGAAACCGACGGTCACCCGCGGCGGCGTCGCTTTCAACTCCAGCCTCGGCAATGGAGCCAAATCAACCCCCGCCGACTTCTCGACCTCCACCGCCACCGCCACCGTCGAGCCGATCTCCGCCGTCGCGAAGACCTTGACCGTCTTCATCGCCTCGCCCGCCCTCAGCACGACTTCATGCCGCGCCTCGTCCCCGGCAAATCGAAAGCCGTCGTCCGCAACGCTCAACGACACCGTCGTCGCCCGATCCGCAATCAACTCCTCGGTCGTCGCCACCACGAGCTCGGTGCTGCGACTGCGTTCGATCAACACCAACGCCGGGACGAAACGCAGCGACACCGGTTGCAACACCTCGATCGGCAGAACCGCCGCTCGCACGCCGCCCGACAACTCGACGCCGCCGACCGCCT
>CAZKLI010000207.1:0-7111 GCA_964553575.1 uncultured Chromatiales bacterium | reverse complement strand
GCTCGAGTGGTATCGCTGCGGTTGGGACCATCGCCGCCTGATGGACGAGGCCGACGAGTTGCTGCACGCGTTGTTCGACTTGCGCCGCCGCCTGCCGGATTCCGAGTTCGTCTCGTGTCGCGACGTCTTTACCGCCTTGTTGTCGCTCGACCCGTGGCGTGACGGCGACGACGAATTGATCGCCAGGGCGCGCGAGCTCGGCTTTGCCGCCTGCGGATCCCGCGCCGCCGCGTTCGATTTTCTGATGGACGCGATCGCCCGCACGCATTTCGACGGCGACCGGCTGACTTTCGTCGCCGGCTACCCGCCCGAGCACGCGCTGCTTGCGCGGATAACCGAAAGCGCCGCCGAGCGTTTCGAGGCGTATTTCGGCGCGGTCGAGTTGGTCAACGGCTACACCGAGCTGACCGACCCAGCCGAATGCCGTCGCCGCTTTGCTTCGGACAACGCCGTCCGCACCGGCGCGGGCAAGCCCGTGCGTGTGGTCAGCGAAGCGCTGCTCGACGCGTTTGAGCAGGGGTTGCCCGATTGCGCCGGCGCTTCACTCGGGGTGGACCGCGCGTTGATGTGCATCGCCGGCGCCGACAGCGTCGCGGCGACGCTTGCCTTTGCCTGGGACGATGCCTGAAACGGTTTCCGATTTGCCGGTCAGCCCGCCGGTTCGCTCAGTGCTGTTCGTCTGTGCTCAGAACGTTTGCCGTTCGGTCGCGGCCGAAGCGGTGTTTCGTTATCTCACCGAAAACGCGGGGCTTGAAGTCGAAGCCGACTCGGCAGGCACGTACGCGGCGCTCGGGCGTCCGCCCGACCCGGCCTTGTGCGCCGCCGCGAGGTTGCGCGGCTACGATCTGTCGGGTTTGCGTTCGCGGCCTTTCACCGCGGACGACCGCAAACGTTTCGACTTGATCCTCGCCGCCGACCGGGACGGCTTGCAGTTCGTGCGAACGACCGCCGGGGCGGGGCGCACGGGTTTGCTGACCGACTACTCGTCCGCGTTCGATGCCGAGGAGGTAACGTTTCCTGAGGGCGCGCGCGGATACGACAGGATGTTGGATCAGGTCGAGGACGCTTGCTTGGGGTTGTTCAAGGATCTGAGCGCAAGGCCGGATCGCAAACCGGCGCAATGATTGGCGCAGATTGCACGGTTTATTGACACTGCGGGAGAATATCGTTTGCAGGGTGAACCGGTGAATCTGAAGCGGCTTCGGCGTTCGATGCAACGGCGCCCCGATGCTGATGCGTCGTCATTCCGCGGACGCAAACGTTTTCTGAAGGCGGGCTGACGCGGCTTTGTTTCAGAACCGGCCGAGCTGGAGCGGTTCAGCGCCGGCGCGGTTCAGGTCTAGAGTTGAGTCGGATTCGGTTTGCCTTTGTAGGTCTCTTCGGGGTCGAACGCTTTTTCGCTTTCGGTCTGCTTCAACGCGATGACCTCGGTTTTGGCGCCGAGCGGCACCTCACGGTAGAAGCACGACCGGTAGCCGACGTGGCAGCTCGCGCCGCCTGAGACTTCGACCCGCAGCCACACGGCGTCCTGGTCGTCGTCAATCAGCACTTGGCGCACGCGCTGGGTCAGGCCGCTGGTCTCGCCTTTGCGCCACAGCGCCTTGCGGCTGCGGCTCCAGTAATGGGCTTCGCCGGTCTCGATGGTTTTCAGCAACGCGTCGCGGTTCATGTAGGCGTGCATCAGCACTTCACCGCTCACGTAGTCGGTGGTGACGACCGGAATCAGGCCGTCTGCGTTGAATTTCGGCGCGAGTTCAAGCCCTTCCTCGACCTGTTCGACGCTGTTGCGTGGTGCGAACGACATTCCCTTATCTTAACCTGCTCCGGTGTCGTTGAGACGCTGAGGGGGGCGCTGGGGGCGGCACCGGGTCGAAGCCCCCGGCGGCGAAAGGGTGGCAACGTGCAAGCCGCGACAACGCCAGCCGCAAGCCGCGCCAAGCGCCGTGCGCCTCGAGCGCTTCGATTGCGTAGTCCGAACAAGTCGGCTCGAAGCGGCAGTGACGCCCGACCCACGGCCTCAGCGTCCACTGGTAGGCCTTGACCACGGCGATCAGCAGGCGTTTCACGATGACTTCCTGCGCCAGCGGGTCTTGCCGTCGCGGTCTTCAAGAATCACGCCGGCGTCGTCGAGCTGCGCGCGGATCCGGTCGGCGGTTTTGAAGTCCTTGTCCCGGCGCGCTTGCTCCCGTTCGTGGATCAGCGCCTCGATCCGCCGGTCGTCGAGCGCTTCGTCCTGCGCGGGCGTCCATTTGAACCATGCGTCCGGATTTTCGTGCAACAGGCCGAGCGGCTTTGCGGCGTCAGACAGCGTTTGACCGCGGAGCTCGTGCAGTTTGGCGACGGCAAGCGGCGTGTTCAGGTCGTCGCTGATCGCTTCGAGCACGCCGCCGTCGGAATCCTCTTTCGGACTTCCTCCGTCGGCTTCGCCGAGGCGGCGGTACCATTTGTCGAGCGTCTGTTTCGCTTCCTGCAGGGCGTGCAGCGACCAGTCGAGCGGCTTGCGGTAATGGGTGCTCAACAACGCAAGGCGTACGACTTCACCGTGGAAACGCGAGAGCACGTCGCCGAGCATCATGAAGTTGCCGAGCGACTTCGACATCTTTTCCCCGCCGGCGGTGATGTAGCCGTTGTGCACCCAGTAGCGCGCGAAGCGTTCGTGGCCGTAAGCGCAACGGCTTTGTGCAATCTCGTTCTCGTGGTGGGGGAAGACCAGATCTTGTCCGCCGCCGTGGACGTCTATCACTTCGCCGAGGTGGGCGTACGCCATCGCCGAGCATTCGAGGTGCCAGCCCGGCCGCCCGCGTCCCCACGGGCTGTCCCAGCCGGGCTGTTGCGGCTGCGACGGTTTCCACAAGACGAAATCCATCGGGTTTTTCTTGTACGGCGCGACCTCGACCCGGGCGCCGGCGATCATGTCCTCGATCTTGCGTTTCGACAGGCGCCCGTAGTCGGGCATCGTCGCAACCTCGAACAGGACGTGTTCGTCAGCTTCGTAGGCGTGTTCGTTCTCGATCAGACGGGTGATCATCTCGAGCATCTGCGGGACGTGTTCGGTTGCTTTCGGTTCGACGCTCGGCGCAAGCACGTTCAGTTTCGCGGCGTCCCGGTGAAAGGCGCGGGTGTATTGTTCGGCGACCTCGCCGGCGCTGCGTCCGCTTTCGGCGGCGGCGTTGATGATCTTGTCGTCCACGTCGGTGACGTTGCGGGCATAGACGACGTTGGAATAGCATTTCCGGAGCAAGCGAAACAAAACGTCGAAGACGACCAGAGGACGGGCGTTGCCGACGTGAATCCGGTTATAGACGGTCGGCCCGCAGACGTACATCGTGACCCTGTCGGGGTCGCCCGGCGTGAACGTCTCACGCTTGGCGGACAGGGTGTTGAACAGCTGAATGCCCACTACTTGAGCCCCCGCCGCGGTATGGTTTCAGTCCGCCGAAGACGCCGCGGCTTCGTGTGTTTTCACGGAAAGTGTTTCGGGCCGGACGGGTTCGGCGTACCGGCTTCAGGCGTCTTCTCCGGCGGATTGCCCGGCGCGGACGTTCCCGCTGACGTTCCGCTTGGGAGCGTCTCGTTTGCCACCCCTGCGGGTGTTTGGGCCGGAGGTGCGTCGGTCCCGGAGCTCGTTGAAGTCGAATCGGCCGCCTGCGGCTTGCTCGCGTCGGTCTTGGTTTCGACCTGAGTCAGGTTGGCGGGTTTGGCGAAATTCGGCGGCACGTAAGGCGACGGCTGGTTTTGCTTGGTTGCATCACTGCCTGTGACACGTTCTTGTCCGGGCGCTTGATGGGCGCTTTGCTCGAACCGCGGTTCGTCCGCCGGTTTGCCCGGTTGCGTCGCGAATGTTTCGTTGCTTGTGTCCGCGGCCGCCGTTTCGGCGCCGGCGTGAGGTTTCGGTTGAGACGGCGTCTCGTGCCGCGGTGGTTTTTCGGCTGCGTCCTTGATGACGTCTTTCACGTCGTCGGGCGACGGAGGAACCGACGGCAACGTCGGCATCGGCGGAGTGAAGACCGTGCCTCCGGTCGCCTTGTCTCGCGGCGGCGGGTAATCGTCGGCGCGGTCGAAAGCCGCGTCCGGTTGCGGTCTGTCAGGACGACGTTCGTCGGTCGCTGAGGCGGGTTTTTGCGACCGATGCCTTGCCGGCGATGATTGTCTGCTCCTGCGCGAACGCCTGGTCCCCGTGCCCGACGGTTCATCGCTTTGACCGGCGCCGATCTGCTGCCTGTTACGTCGATCGTTCGGCCGATCGTTCGGAGGCCTTGCCTCGGCGGGTTGCGCCCGGCCGTTGGTACGGCGTGACGCGTCGGTACGTTCCGAACGTTGTGTCCCTTGTGACCGCCCGCCGCGCCGCCGCCGACGTCTGCCGTTTTCCCTGCTTTGACCTTTAGGCTCTTCTTTTGCCGGCTTGCCTTTGAGGAACAGGGACAAGAAGCGCTTGACGAGGCTTTTCGCGCCGCGCCGCGGTCGTGCCTTCGAATCCATCAGGAAGTTCACCGCGGGGGCGTCGGTCGTCTGCTGCGGGCGGGGGGCTTTTGAGGCGTGCGGAAGCGTCGGCTTGCGCTCGGGAATCATCTCGTAGCTGTGCTTGCCGTGGTTTTCCCTGTCGTCTGCACGGTGGCGCTGTATCTTGAAATGCGGTATCTGCATGTGAATGTCGGGCACGATCATCAGCGTGACGTTGTGGCGTTTTTCGATTGCGTTGATTTGTTCGCGCTTCTCGTTCAACAGGAAAGTGGTGGTTTCGGTCGGCAGCTGCGCCACCACGGCGGAGGTTTTTTCTTTCATCGCTTCTTCTTCCATCATGCGCAGCGTCGAAAGCGCGCTCGACTCAAGCGTGCGTATGAAACCTTTGCCGTTGCAGCGCGGGCAGACCAAGTGGCTTGATTCGCTGAGCGAGGGGCGCATGCGCTGGCGCGACATTTCAAGCAGGCCGAAGCGCGAGATGCGCTCGAACTGGACCCGCGCCTGATCCTGCGCCGTCGTCTTATACAACCGGTTCTCGACCGCCCTGCGGTTGCCGGCCGAGGCCATGTCGATAAAGTCGATCACAATCAGTCCGCCGAGGTCGCGCAAGCGCAGCTGGCGTGCGATTTCTTCGGCGGCTTCAAGGTTGGTGGTCAGCGCAGTCTCTTCGATGTTGCTGCCTTTGGTCGCCCGGCCCGAGTTGATGTCGATCGACAACAACGCCTCGGTGTTGTCGAAGACGATCGAGCCGCCCGAGGGCAAGGTGATTTCACGGTCAAAAGCGGTTTCGATCTCGCTTTCTATGTGGTACCGGTTGAAGAGCGGCACCGGGTCCTTATACAGCTTGAGCTTGTCAAGGTGCTGCGGCATTACCAGTTCGATGAATTTGCGCGCGTCGGAGAGCACGTCTTCATTGTCGATGATGATGTCTTCAGTGTCGTCGCTGAAGTGGTCGCGCAGCGCGCAGATGACGATGTTGCTTTCTTCGTACACCAAGAAAGGCGCGGTGCGGCCTTTGGCGGTGGCGACGATCGAATCCCAGAGACCTCTGATGCGGTCGAGATCTTTCTGCAGCAGCTTGGGTTCCTGCCCCGCGCCTTTGGTGCGGATGATGACGCTTTCGCCGTCGTGTATGTCGAGTTGCGCGAGGAGCTCGCGCGTCTCGTCGCGCTTTTTATCGTCCATCCGGCGCGACACGCCGCCGCTGCGGGGGCTGTTCGGCATCAGCACCGTGTAACGTCCGGCAAGGCTGATGAAAGTGGTCAGCGCGGCACCTTTGCCGCCGCGGCCTTCGCGCTGGACTTGCACCAGCATCGCTTGCCCTTGGTTGAGCGCCTTGCCGATTGACGCGACGTCGTTGCGCCCGCCGGTTTTGTTCTTGTAATAGGCTTGGGCGATCTCCCTGAACGGAAGAAATCCGTGCTTGGGATCGCCGTAATCTACGAATACGGCGTCGAGCCCGGGTTCAATTCGGGCGATCGTTCCTTTGTAGATGTTCCCTTTTTTCCGTTGGGACGACGGGGTTTCGATGTCGAGGTCTATGAGTTTTTGCCCATCTATAATGGCTACGCGTAATTCCTCTTTTTGGGTTGCGTTGATGAGTATTTTTTTCATTGGTTTCCTTGAAAAATGCAGCGATTCGAACGTCCGCCGTTACCGGCGTTTTCAATCTCTCGGGAAAACACGGTTGCACACGGCGCGCGACGTTGTCGTCAAGCGCGCGGAGTAAGTTGTGTGAAGAGGCGGTCATTCGAAAATTAATCTTTTATGTTTTTTCGGAGGCTGTTTGCGCCGTCGAAAGCGCACGTGCCGTCCGTGATACATCGATGAGGTGTGCGGCGTGCGAATTTCACGCGGCGCAAAGCGCCTGAAGTTCTCGTCGTCGGTCTGACGCAACGCCTCTTATCCCAAAGGCGGCCTGCCCAAGCTCGCGGCTCGGTCGTAGGCGGGCGTGTTTCATCGCGGCTACCCATCCGTACGGCGGGCGTACGACGGGAGTGACCCCATACCATATCTATGGCGGCAGTATATCATTAAATTCGCTCGGCGAAGTGAGTTTCGCCCGCTGCACCGCACGCCTCATGAACGAGAACAAGCAGACCTCGCCGCCGTCCGGCACCTCCCGCGCCGCGGTCCGCCATCTCAAGGTCACCGGGGCCGACGCCGGGCGGCGGCTCGACAATTACTTGTTCACGCGCTTCAAGAGCGTACCCAAGAGCCACGTTTATCGCGTGATTCGCAGCGGACAGGTGCGTGTCAACGGCGGGCGTTCGCCTCCCTCGCGGCGGGTCGGCGACGGCGACGTCGTCCGGGTGCCTCCGCTTGTCGTCTCGGCGCCTGCGCCGTGCCGGGTGAGCGAACGCCAGGCACGCCGCTTCGAGCGTAACGTGTTGTTTGAAGACGAGCATTTCTTGGCGCTTGACAAGCCGGGCGGGGCGGTCGTGCACGGCGGCAGCCGGCATAATTTCGGCTTGGTTGACGTCTCTCGCCGGCTTCGCGGGGACGGCCGTTTCCCGGCGCTCGTCCACCGGCTCGACAGGGGCACCAGCGGCTGCCTGCTGTTCGCGAAGTCGCAGCGCGCCTTGCTCGAAGCCCAGCGCGTCTTTCGGTTGCGCGGCGCCGAAAAGGTCTATATCGCGCTGGTCGTCGG
>CAZKLI010000206.1:0-3237 GCA_964553575.1 uncultured Chromatiales bacterium | reverse complement strand
CCGAAAACACCTACCGCCACATCGAGGAAGGCAAGCCGTACTTGGAAGCGGCGTCGCTCGGCGCCCGCGAGGTTGCGGCGCCCGTCGTCGCCTCGACCCTGACGACGGTCGCCGCTTTCCTGCCGATGTTCGCGGTCAGCGGCACGCTCGGCGCCTTCATCACCGTCATCCCGCTCGTGGTCAGCGCGGCGTTGCTGGGTTCCTTGTTTGAGGCGTTCGTGATCCTGCCCTCGCACGCGCGCTTGGTTTTCAAGAACGCCTCGGTCAAGGCGCAGCGCACCGCCGCGTTCTGGCGGAACCTGCTCGACCGTTACACGCTGTGGCTCAAATGGGCGCTCGGCAACCGCTATCTGGTGACCGTGCTCGCCGTGTGCGCGCTCGCCGTTTCGCTGGCGCTGGCGGCGACGCGAGTGCCTTTCCAGCTGTTCGGTGGCGTCGAGATCAACCAGTTTTTCGTCAACGTAGAGGCGCCGAACACCTACGGCATGGAGGACAGCAAGCGTCTCGCCGCCGAAATGGAAGCGCAGATCGAGGATATCTTCGCCGGGCACGAGAACGAACTCGAAGTGATGCTGACCAACGTCGGCGTGCTGCTGATTGACTTCAACCGATCGAAGCTGGCGAGCCACTACGTGCAGCTGCTGATTACCCTGCAGAAAAGACGCCCCGAAGGTTTCATCGAACGGTTTGTGACGCCGCTGATCAACTTCAGGCTGCCTTCGGACGCCGGTCGCGCGCGCGGCACCGACGAAATCATCAATTTGATCCGGGAACGCCTGCAAGCCATGCCGGGGGTGAAGCGTTTTTCGGTGCTCAAGCCTCGTGCCGGGCCCGCCGGGTCGGACGTCGTCGTCGGCGTCTCGGGCCCGGATATCAGCCGCCTGCGCGGGTACGCCGATGAGGTCAGCGGCTTTCTGAAGACGCTCGACGGCGTCTATGACGTGCGCCACGACGTCGAGCCTGGGAAGCTCGAGTTTCGCTACCGCTTGAATGAGCGCGGCAAGGAACTCGGTTTGACGCAGCAGACGCTGTCCGATTTCGTGCGCGCGGGCTACCTCGGCGTCGAAGTCGCTTACGCGAACTGGGGCAAGGAACGCTATCCGGTGCGCGTCATCTTCCCCGAGGAAGTGCGCACCGACGTTGCGGCGCTGCCCGAACTGCCGCTGACGCTGCCGAACGGCAAGGTTGTTTATCTCGATACAATCGCCGACGTCGAGCTCGACCGGGGGTTCAGCACCTTGATGCGGATAGACCGCCGCCGGGTCGCGACAATCAACGCCGAGGTTGATCTCGACAAGACGACCGCGCTCGAAGTCTCGACGCTGATCGAGCGCCGCTTCGGCAAGGTCTTCGAGCGTCTTCCCGACTACGAGATGAGTTTCCGCGGCGAACGGCGCGACGCGGTCGAGTCCTTCAGCGGCGTCGGCAACGCGCTGGCGATAGCGATCGCCCTGATACTGTTCATCCTGATCGTGCTGTTCCGTTCGATTCTTGAGCCGCTGATCGTGTTGTCGGCGATTCCGTTCGGCGTCATCGGCGTCATCGCCGGGCATCTGCTGTTCGGCTTCAACTTGCAGTTCGTCTCGATGGTCGGGTTCGTCGCGTTGAGCGGCATCATCGTCAACGATTCACTGATACTGGTGAACTTCGCGAGCAAGCGGCGCGCGCAGGGCGTCGAACGCGTCGCCGCGGTCATCGAGGCCGGACGCAAACGCGCACGGCCGATACTGCTGACGACGGTGACGACGTTTCTCGGCGTCTCGCCGCTGATCTTCTTCGCCACCGGACAGACCAAGTTCTTGTCGCCGATGGCGATCAGCCTAGGTTTCGGCCTGGTGTTCACGACCGCGCTGATCCTGCTCGTGCTGCCGTGCTTCTACCTGGTCGCCGACGATTTGCGCCTGCGGCTGATGAAAGGCAGGGGAGAACTTAGTCGCTCTCGTACGTCAGATTACGCCTAACGGTGGACTTCTTTTAACTTCGGATTAAACGATATATCAGAGAGTGACCTTGGCACCGATGAAGAATGTGTCGTGTTCTGTATCCCATTCTCCAATTTCTATTTTATGTTGTCTCCACTCCAATCTCATCCCTAGGCGCTTGCTGATTTGAATGTCTGTTCCAATCCCGTAGCTGAAATCATCGCCCTCTAATGAGACCCCGACGTCCGTATCTTTTAATTTTCCGCCTTCGAGGGTTATGTCCCAGAAATAATAGCCTACGGAGATAAACGGGGAAGTTCGCCCAACCTTGTAAGAAAAGAGAATGTCTCCACCCACCGCTTTTGTATCAAATTCCCCCTCACCTTCAACAGGAGCCACCAAATCATTGGCGGCAAATTCTATGTCGAAGTCAAACTTCACGCTGTCAGAATACAGGTAAGCAATCTCCGTGGCGATTCCCCAGCCGTTTTTATCTTCCCACTTATATCCGGTGAATATGCGGAAAGAAACAGCTTTATCATCTACTTCAAAAGCTTCATCGTCGTCTGAGTATTTGTCGTCCACATACATAATCCCTTGGGATATCCCGATGTAAGGTTCAGAAAAACACAGCAGGGGAAAGAAAAGCGCAAGCGCGCACAGAACAGATTTCATGACGGCTCCTTACGAATAGTTAGCAATTCCCCGGCGTAAGAATGCCGGGCCTTGCTAGCGCTCGTAAGGAAACGCCCTGCCTATTTCTCGTTGAGTGTTGTATTCAACAGGAGGCCCGACGCGGGGCCTTACGAGTTCTAGCAAGGTGAATTATGCGCAATTTGCTTCTTCTAATCAACAATAGTGGGAAACTCTTATCGAATTTGGATGGCAAAAAGAGAGAAAGTATATTCGCCATACGGAAGTTGCGGGTGAGGACGATGACTCTTAGATATTCGGCTCTTTTGCTGCGGAGAAATCATTTAGCGGTCTTTCTCGCCTTGAAGAACACGTCCGGATGATTTTCTCCGCGGCTGCTCTTCCTGCCGTTCGCGTCGAACGCGAACGGCACGTTGAGTTTGTCGTAGCCGGCCAGGACCACGTCCTCGGCGGCTTTGACCGCGGTTGGCCCGTCGCAGATGCCTTTGAACGTGACCGAGTCGGCGGCGACGGCGGGGATGGCGAACGCCGCCGCGGCGAACAGGGTCATGAAGCGGCGTCTGATTATATGGTTCGGTCTCAGGTTGGGTTCGGTTGATTGCTCGGAGTAAAAAAAGGGCGGGTTGTCCCGCCCTTTCGTCTTTCCGGTTCGACGTGAATG
>CAZKLI010000205.1:0-1841 GCA_964553575.1 uncultured Chromatiales bacterium | reverse complement strand
TTCTTTCGGATCGACCCGATGCTGTTCAGCCCGGCCAAGGTTGCGGTGACGCATTTGCCGAGCGGGCGCAGCTTTCACGCCGGCGAAGTTGCGCTCGACTTGCTCGCCGAATCGTTCTCGAAGTAATTTTCGCGGAGGGTTTCGGGGATGGCCGCAGAGGCGGTTTTCAATATCGCCTTGATTACCGACGACGCCGGTTGGCATGCGGACAAACTGACCGGCGCTTTTACCCGAGAAGGCTGCGGCGTGCGTCTCGCGTCGCTGACCGAATGCGAGTTCTCGACCCGCGCCGGCGCCGGCGGCTGGCTGATACCCGGGTTTGACGAGGCGTTGC
The DNA here is from genome assembly GCA_964553575.1 of uncultured Chromatiales bacterium. Lineage (GTDB taxonomy): Bacteria > Pseudomonadota > Gammaproteobacteria > Poriferisulfidales > Oxydemutatoraceae > CAYFZO01. The sequence continues at coordinate 1,507 of CAZKLI010000205.1, read as the reverse complement.
CCGACGGCGTGTTCGTTCGCGGCGTGCCCGGCGGGTCGCTTGAACAGGTCGTCTTCTATCTCGACGTGCTGCACGCGATGGAACGTCTCGGCGTGCCCGTCTATAACGACGCACGGGCGATCGAGCGCAGCGTGGACAAGGTGATGACGAGTTTTTTGCTCAAGCGCGCCGGCGTGCCGACGCCGGATACCCGCGCGGTCGTCTCGCGCGAACGGGCGTTGAGCCTGATCGACGAAGCGACGCGCGCGGGCAATCGTCTGATCGTCAAACCGGTGTTTGGTTCACAAGGCAAGGGCTTGCAGATGGCGGCGCCGGGCGGGCCGCCGCCCGAGCTGGCGGATGAAAGCGTCTATTACCTGCAGGATTTCATCGACGGCGCGGACGGCGTTTGGCACGACTGGCGCTTGTTCGTCGTCGGCGGGCGCACGATCGCCGCGATGGAGCGCGTCGGACGGCATTGGGTCAACAACGTCGCGCAAGGAAGCGAATGCCGCGCGGTCGAGGCAAGCGGCGAGATGCGCTCGCTTGCGGTCGCCGCGGTCGAGGCGGTCGGCATGGCGTACGCCGGCGTTGACCTGATGCGCGACGCCGGCGGGGCTTGGTGGGTGACCGAGGTCAACAGCATCCCGGCTTGGAAAGGGCTGCAAAGCGTCAGCGACGTTGACGTCGCGGGCGCGCTGGTCTGCGACTTCATGCGCCGCTTGGGCGCCGCGCCGCGGTGAAGATTTCGCCCGCGGCGCTTGAAGCCTTGTTCGTCCGTGTTTGCGAGACCGACGTGCAGGCGCTCAAGCCGGGCAACGTCGGGTTGCACGGCGCGGGTCACGGGATGTGCGCCGAAGACTTCACGCGCAGCGCAACAGCTTGCGCGCCCGCGATATGTCGTCCCGGCGCGACGCTCGGAGAACGGATTCTCGACGCGGTCGTCGCGACGCGCGCGGCGGTCGGAACCAACACCAACCTCGGCATCATCTTGTTGTGCGCCCCCGTGGTGCAAGCGGCGCTCGATTCTTCGCGGGCGCTGCGTCCGGCGGTTGAAGACGTGCTCGAACGCACGACGGTCGCCGACGCGGTGCTTGCTTACCGTGCGATTCGCACGGCGCAGCCGGGCGGCATGGGGCGGGTCGGGGAGGCCGATCTGTCGGGCGAGCCGACGCTCAGCCTGCGCGACGCGATGGCGCTGGCGCGTGAGCGTGACCGGGTTGCGGCGCAATACGCCTGCGGCTACCGGCTTTTGTTCGACGAAGCCGTGCCCGCCTTGCTTGAGTTTCAAGCCAAATGGGGCTATGCTGATTGGTCTGCCGTCGGCGTCTATCTGACGCTGCTCGGCAGGTATCCGGACAGCTTGGTTGCTCGCAAACGCGGCGTCGAGGAAGCACGGAAAGTCAGCGTGCAGGCCGCGACGTTGCGTGAGCTTTTTGCCGCCGCCGACGACCCCGAACAGGTCAAGCCGCAGTTGCTTGAATTTGATCGGCGCCTGAAGCGAGATGGCGTCAATCCAGGCACAACG
>CAZKLI010000204.1:0-8157 GCA_964553575.1 uncultured Chromatiales bacterium | reverse complement strand
GTACATGGAAAGGCACACCGCGTCGCGCCTGATCGGCGCACCGCCCGGCTACGTCGGCTACGACCAGGGGGGGCTTTTGAGCGACGCGGTGCTCAAGACGCCGCACGCGGTGGTGCTGCTCGACGAGATCGAGAAAGCGCACCCGGACGTTTTCAACCTGCTGCTGCAAGTCATGGACTACGGGGTGCTGACCGACGCGAGTGGGCGTGAGGCCAACTTCAAGAACGTCACCCTGATCATGACCACGAACGCGGGCTCGGACGAAAGAGACAAGGAGAGCATGGGATTCACGCCGCAGGACCACGCCGGGACGGGAACCGGGGAAATCAAGCGTCTGTTCACGCCCGAGTTCCGCAACCGTCTCGACGCGATAGTCCATTTCAACCCGTTGAACCGCGAAGCCGCCCTCGCAATCGTGGACAAGTTCACGACCCGCCTGCAGGCGCAACTGGAGTCCCGCAGGGTGCAGCTGAGGGTTGACGGGAAAGCCCGCGATTGGCTGCTTCGCAAGGGGTTCAGCCGCACCCTCGGCGCACGCCCGATGCAACGCCTGATTGCCGAGCGGTTGAAGAAACCGATACTCGACGACTTGCTGTTCGGCGCGTTGAAAAAAGACGCGGTTGTCGAGTTCACGACCGCCGGCGGCGAGCTCGTTCACACCGTGCACAAGACGCCGCGCGCCCGCGGTGCCGGCGCCGAGAAAAGGGGCGAGAAAAAAAGTTTGAGGGCGGAGACGGCGCCCGAAGAAACGGCCGAGCCGGCCTGATTGTTTATTTAGCCGTTTATTTGGCGCGGTAGATGATGCGGCCTTTGGTCAGGTCGTAAGGCGTCATCTCGACGGTGACCTTGTCGCCTTCGAGTATGCGGATGTAATGTTTTCTCATGCGTCCGGAGATATGGCCGGTGACGACGTGGTCGTTCTCCAGCTTGACGCGGAACATCGTGTTCGGGAGCGCCTCCACGACCACGCCTTCCATCGTAAAATGTTCGCCTTTTGCCATATAATTCGCGCCGATTCCCTTGAGGGACGAAAGTCATTACGGGAATTATATACGTAGAAACGGAATAAAGCAGCATGAACTTTGCATTTTTGTTCCCCGGACAAGGGGCGCAGAGCGTCGGGATGCTCGACGCCTACGCGAAAAAACACAAAGAAATCAAAGCCACTTTCAAGGAAGCTTCAAAGGTTTTGTCGCAAGACCTGTTCAAATTGGTCAGCGAAGGACCTGAGAGCGAACTCAATTTAACGGTCAACACTCAGCCGGCGATGCTTTCGGCGAGCGTCGCGTTGTGGCGGGTTTGGAACTCGCTGACCGACGACTTGCCGGACCTGATGAGCGGGCACAGCTTGGGCGAGTATTCAGCCCTGACCTGCGCCGGGACGTTTGAGTTCACCGACGCGGTCAGGATCGTGCGCAAACGCGCCGAATTGATGCAGGCGGCGGTGGCGTCGCCGCGCGGCTCGATGGCGGCGATTATCGGGCTCGACAAGGAACGCGTCACCGAGCTGTGCGCGAAAGCGAGCGGCGACCAGGTCGTCGAGCCGGTCAACTTCAACACCGCGACTCAGATCGTCGTTGCCGGGCACGCGCCGGCGGTCAAGCGGCTGCTCAAGCTGGCGAAAGACGCCGAGGCTTACCGCTGCGTGTCGCTGCCGGTCAGCGTGCCGGCGCATTCGTCGCTGCTCAAGGATGCCGCCGCCGAGTTTGAAGAGTTTTTAGGCGAGCAGGCGATGCAGCCTCCGTCGGTGCCGGTATTGCACAACACCGACGTCGAGACGCACGAAGACGTCGACGAGATACGCAAAGCCTTGGTCTTGCAGCTGCACACGCCGGTGCGCTGGTTCGAGATCATCCGGCACATCAGCAGTGAAAGCCTCAACGATCTCGTTGAAATCGGCCCCGGGCGCGTGCTGACCGGGCTGAACCGGCACATCGACAGGAGCATCAACGCGTTCGACACCTCGACGCCGGAGAAGATGGAGAACGCGATAAACGCGGTCGAGATATGACCGAACTGAAGGGCAGGAAGGCGCTGGTCACCGGCGCGTCGCGCGGCATCGGGCGGGCGATCGCGCTGGCGCTCGGCGCCCGCGGCGCCGAGATCTACGGCACCGCGACCACCGAGGCCGGCGCCGCCGACGTCGGCGCCGCTCTCGACGCCGCGGGAATCCGAGGCGCCGGGTTGGTGCTCGAGTTGCGTTCGCGCGAATCGGTCGAGGCGTTGCCGGAAAGACTCAACGAACTCGGCGCGTCGATTGACATCCTCGTCAACAACGCCGGTATTACCCGCGACGGATTGCTGCTGCGCATGAGCGAGGAGGATTGGAACGCGGTAATCGAGACCAACCTTAAGTCGGTCTATCGCCTGAGCAGAATCTTCGCCCGTGCAATGAGCAAGGCGAGATGGGGCAGGATCATCAACGTCACTTCGGTTTCGGGATTGGCGGGAAACGCCGGACAATGCAACTACGCGGCGGCAAAGGCCGGCGTCGTCGGCTTCACCAAGAGCCTCGCGCGTGAACTCGCGCCGCGCGGGGTAACCGTCAACTGTGTTGCGCCGGGTTTCATCGACACCGACATGACCCGCGCTTTGTCGGAAGAACAGCGCGACGCGGTGGTCAAGCAAATTCCGGTGGGGCGTTTCGGCACCGCTGACGAGATCGCCTACGCGGTGCTGATGCTCGCCGGCGACGCCGCCGGCTACGTCACCGGGGAGACGATTTGCGTCACCGGCGGACTTTATATGCAGTGAACGCGCGTGAGGTGCGTCGCCGTGCGACCTTGTATAGGCGCGGGCGAAATCTGCTAGAATCGCGCACTCACGGCACCCCCGAATTTCCACCCCTGCCAGTCAGGGGGGGCCAACCATCGAGGAGCCCCAACCATCAAGGAGATTGACTCTTATGAGCGACATAGAAGACAAAGTCCGGAAAATCATCGTCGAACAGCTCGGCGTTGAGGAAAACCTAGTCAGAGACAACGCCTCGTTCGTTGAAGATTTGGGTGCGGACTCACTGGACACCGTAGAACTCGTCATGACGCTCGAAGAGGAATTTGAATGTGAAATTCCGGACGAGGAAGCCGAAAAGATCACCACGGTAAAGCAGGTGGTTGATTACATCAAAGATCACACCAACTGATTCGAGGCGCCGCCTCAAACCTCCTCAGCCTTGAATCGCCCTAAAACCGCCCCGGAAGTCGTCGTCACCGGACTCGGCGTCGTTTGCCCCGTCGGTTCGACCGTCGAAACCGCTTGGAAAGCGGTCGTCGCCGGGCAAAGCGGCATCCGCAGGATCACCGCGTTCGACGTCTCGGATTTTCCGGTGCAGATTGCCGGAACCGTCGTGGATTTCGACCCCGACGAGTATCTCCCGCGCAAGGAACTCAAGAAGATGGACGTGTTCATCCATTACGGCATCGGTGCGGCGATGCAGGCGATGAGCGACGCAGGGCTTGAAATCACCGACGCCAACGCCGAACGGGTGGGCGTCTCGATCGGGTCGGGCATCGGCGGATTGCCGTGCATCGAAGCCAACCATCGGAAATACCTTGAGGGCGGCCCGCGCAAGATCTCGCCGTTTTTCGTGCCGGCCAGCATTATCAACATGATCTCCGGCAACCTTTCGATTATGTGCGGCATCAGGGGGCCGAATATTTCGATGGTGTCGGCGTGTTCGACTGGCACGCACAACCTCGGCTACGCGGCGCGCATGATTGCGTACGGCGACGCCGACGTCATGATCGCCGGCGGCGCCGAAATGGCCAGCTCGCCGCTCGGCCTCGGCGGCTTTGCCGCCGCGCGCGCGTTGAGCGACTCGCACAACGACGACCCCGAGAAAGCGAGCCGCCCGTGGGATCTTCACCGCGACGGCTTCGTGCTCGGCGACGGGGCAGGGGTGCTGGTGCTCGAAAGCTACGAGCACGCGCGCGCCCGGGGCGCTGATATTTACTGTGAATTGGCCGGGTTCGGCACGTCGAGCGACGCTCACCATATTACCCAGCCCGGACCCGGCGGCGAAGGCGCCGCGCGATGCATGCAAAGCGCACTCGACGACGCCGGGATGTCGGCGGAGGAAGTCGGCTACGTCAACGCACACGGTACCTCGACGCCGTTGGGCGACAAAGCCGAGACCGACGCAATCAAGACGGTCTTCGGCGACGCCGCGCGGCAGGTCGCAATCAGCTCGTCGAAATCAATGATCGGCCATCTGCTCGGCGCCGCCGGCGGCGTCGAGGCGGTGTTCTCGGTCATGAGCCTGCACGAGCAGACCCTTCATCCGACCGTCAATCTCGATACGCCCGACCCGGAATGCGATCTTGATTACGTCCCCGGCGAGGCGCGGCAAAGCCCGATCAAGGCGGTTCTGTCCAACTCCTTCGGTTTCGGCGGCACCAACGCGACGCTGGCTTTCCGCAGCTTGTAACACCTAACCGCGGGCCTAATCGCGGGCAACCATGGGGTCGCCAATCATGCCTCGGACGCTGGTCAACGGCGAAGCCGAAGAGCACGTCCCTGCGTCCAATCGAGGACTCGCCTACGGCGACGGCGTCTTTACCACGGTGAAAATCGCCGCCGGGCGTCCGCAACTGTGGCGGAGGCATCTGCACCGGCTGACCCGGGACTGCGCGATAATCGGCTTGTCGTTCAACCGGGAAGCGTTGCAACGTGAAGCCGACGCCCTTTGCGAGGGTCTCGGCGCGCGTGCCGCGGACTCGACTGGAGAGGAGGCCGTGCTCAAGGTCATCCTGACTCGCGGCGACGGCGCGCGCGGATACCGCCCGCCGGCGGGGAACGCGGTGCGGATCCTGCAGCTGACGCCGTTTGCGCCGTATCCGACCGAGTATCTTGAGCGGGGCGTCTCCGTTACCGTCTGCCGCTTGCGTTTGTCGAATTCGCCGGCGCTCGCGGGGGTCAAGCATCTCAACCGTCTCGAACAGGTGCTCGCGCGCGCCGAATGGGACGATGAATACCAGGAAGGCTTGATGCTCGACGCCGCCGGACACGTAATCGAGGGAACGATGAGCAACTTGTTCGTGGTCACTAGTGATGAATTGCTGACCCCGACGCTCGACCGTTGCGGCGTCGCCGGCGTGATGCGTGAACATCTGTCGGAAAAGGCCGCGGAGTCCGGTCTCGACGTGCGTGAGACGAGGTTGAAGCTCGAGGACTTGCACCGCGCCGAAGGAGTTTTTGTCTGCAACGCCTTGATTGGCGCGTGGCCGGTCTCTCGTATCAGTGAAGCAAGTTGCTCTTCGGACGGCTTCATCAAGGGACGCTTCAGGCGGTTCCTTGAATGGGCAGGGCAGGCTGAATGAAAGGTCGGGCAAAAGGCCAATGAAGCGAATCATGGCCGGGTTGTTCGGCGTCGCCGCGTTGACCGTCATCACCGCGACGGCGCTTGATTTTTATCGCACGATTTACGTCGCCGGCATCACCGACGTCCCGCTCGACGTTGAACTTTCGCCGGGGGAAACTTTCTCCGAGATGAGCGACCGGCTTTCACGTGCGGGCGTCATATCGAACCGATTCCATTGGCGGGCTTACGCGGCGTTCAGAGGCGCCGACCGCCGCATCAAGGCGGGGATGTACCGTATCGAAGCAGGGGCCACCTTGCACACGCTGCTCGACGATCTGGTCGAGGGCAACACGCTGCGCTACCGTTTCACGATTCAAGAGGGGTGGACTTTGCGCGAAATCATCGCCGCGATGCGCAAGCACCCGCAGCTGGCGGTGACAAGCGAGCGGCCCGAGGAGATCCGCAAACGCTTGGGGATTGCCGAGGCTTCACCCGAGGGTTGGATCTATCCTGAAACTTACTTCTTTGAAAAAGATACAAGCAACTTGAATATATTACGGCAAGGGCATGAAATCATGAAAGAAAAACTCGCCTCGGCATGGGAAAAGAGGAGCCCGGCGTCGTCGCTTGAGAACGCCTACGACGCCTTGATTCTCGCCTCGATCGTCGAGAAGGAGACCGCGGTCGAAGCCGAACGCGCACGCATCGCGGGCGTCTTCCTGTCGCGCCTCGAACGGGGGATGCGGCTGCAAACCGACCCCACCGTGATCTACGGCCTCGGCGAGGCTTTCGACGGCAACCTGCGCAGGCGTGACCTGAAGGAGGACACTCCTTACAATAGCTACACCCGCAAGGGACTGCCGCCGACGCCGATTTCAATGCCGAGTGAAAAATCCATCAATGCCGTGCTGAATCCTGAAATCACCGGCGAGCTGTATTTCGTCTCAAAAAGCGACGGTTCGCATCACTTCTCGAAGACTTATGAAGAGCACCAGGCCGCAGTGCGGCGTTATCAGATGAGGAGATAACGATTGTGGATACTGCACGTCGCGGGCGTCTGATTACGCTCGAAGGCATCGAGGGGGCGGGCAAAAGCACCCACATCGAGGCGATTTGCAATGCGTTGCGCGACCGCGGCTTGTCGGTCGTCGCCGTGCACGAGCCGGGAGGCACGGTCTTGGGCGACAAGCTGCGCGAATTGTTGCTGTCGGAGGCGGACGACGGTGTCACGGCCGAGGCCGAGTTGCTGCTGATGTTCGCCGCGCGCGCCGAGCTGATCAAGCGCGTGGTGCGTCCGGCGTTGGAGAAAGGGGAATGGGTCGTCTCCGACCGCTTCACCGACGCGAGCTACGCCTATCAAGGCGGCGGGCGGGGCTGCGACCGGGGAATGCTCGACGCCTTACGACAGGCCGTCTGCGCGGATATACAGCCGGATTTGACGTTTTTGTTTGACGTTACGCCGGAGGAGGGGGCGGCCCGGGTCGGGAAACGCGGCGCAAGAGACCGGTTTGAAGCCGAAAGCACCGATTTCTTCGAGCGGGTCAGGCAGGCGTACCTGGCGCTCGCGGCGGCCGAGCCGCAGCGATGGCGAGTGATTGCGGCCGGACGGGAGGCCGAGCGGGTCGAGATTGAGGTGCTTCGTGAACTCGATGTGTTTTTGGATGCAGTTTGATGAGCGCGGATAAAGAGATCTATCCGTGGCTGCGAACGCAGTGGCCGAAATGCTCCGTGCACCTGATATGTTTTTGGAGGCGATTTGATGGGTGCAGATAAAGAGATCTACCCGTGGCTGCGAACGCAGTGGCGAGGATGCGTCGAAAGGCTGCGCGACGGGCGCTTGCCGCACGCCTTGCTGATTTCAGGCGAGCACGGCGTCGGCGTCGGTGATTTCGCCGAGCGGCTCGTTTGTGCACTCCTGTGCTTGGGCGACGACAAGCCTTGCGGCCATTGCCAAGCCTGCAAACTGCATTCGGGGAAGAATCACCCCGACTTCATGCGGATCAAGGCAGAGAAAGAGGGCGGCGAAATCAAGGCCGGGCAGATTCGCGACCTGCTATCGTTCCTGCAGATTTCGCGCCATTACGACGGCTTCAAGACCGTCCTGATTGTCGGTGCCGACGCGATGAATCGTTCAGCCGCCAACGGCCTGCTCAAGATGCTCGAAGAGCCCCCGGACGACACCGTGATAGTGCTCACCAGCCATTCGCCGTTCAGTCTGCCGGCGACCGTGCGCAGCCGCTGTCAGGCGGTACGCCTGAGCTGCCCCGACCGCCAAGAACTTGTCGCTTGGCTTGCCGGGAGACGCAACGTTGAGCCCGCCGAAGCCGAACGTCGTCTTGCTGCTCACGCATGGCGGCCGATGCACGCGCTTGCCGGTACTTCTGATGCAGGCGGAGAGGCGGACAAGGATGGCTTTTTTGAAGATATCAATAAGTTTCTGCAGCAAGGCATTTCTCTGGTCGAAGTGTCCGAGAAATGGGCGAATCAGCCGGCGCTCAAGGTTCACCAATGGCTGCTTGAGCGGGTGGAAGAGACGATTCGCCGGGAATTTGCGGCGCAGGGGCGCGGGCTTCCTCTGCGCAAGCTGTTCAGCTTCTACGACCGGCAGAAATACCGCTGCTTGACGCTGAAGGTTCATCTCAACCCGCGCTTGCTGCTCGAAAGCGCGTTGATAGAGTGGCAGGTCGTGCACGCCGCGGCGTCTTGAGCGGGTGCGGTGCGGGTCCAGGCATTTCCAACGAGAACCAACACTATCTTGTCGCCCGGCAGACCTTTTTTGGGGGGAACGAAAGCCCGCCGCGGAAGAAGCGTGATGACCGACTACTTCACACTGGAATACATCTGGCACTGGGTAACGT
>CAZKLI010000203.1:0-2993 GCA_964553575.1 uncultured Chromatiales bacterium | reverse complement strand
GCCCCTCAACGATCGACGCCGAGGCGGTATCGAACGACAGGTAACTCGCCACACGAACCCGGGGCCCCAGGACGTCGAGGAAATTCGACAACGACGTGTTCGCGTCCACTGAGCCGAACTCGTCGGTGATCGTCGCACCGTTCAACTCCAACGCTTGAACGCGCACGCCGTCCGGGTCGGCGTCTTCCTGCACAAGCGGGTAGCTGAAACTCAGCCGGTCGGTCGAATCGAGCGACCGAACGTAAGCCGCGGTGCGCGTGGCGGAACCGATTTCCAGCACCAGCGACGGCGCGCCGGCGTTCACGTCCACAACCAGCGCCTTGTCGAAAACCACGTCGACGGCAACCGTCTCCAGTCCCGCAACGTAGGCGTCGTCCGAGTGTTGCGGCGCGGAAACGAACTCGACCGCCGCCACCCGCGGCGGCGCCAACGAACCGTCATAAAACAGGGAATCGCCCGATGCAATCTCGAACCCGTCGTAGCAAGGCGCGTAACCGCAACCTGAATCACCCCGAAGCTCACCCCGGGACTCACCTGGAAGCAGCGGCGGCGCGCCCAAGCTCAGGCGCAGCGACTGCCCGGGCGGAAACTCGGCGGTCAACGTCTCGCTTTGCGTGCTGCCTGCCGCAATCGTCAATTCCGACGGCAGAGGAGGCGTCGCCCCTTCCGCGTTCAAGGGAAACGACAGGTTAAACGGCGCGCCTTCCGCCAGATACAGGTAAAACTCGAGCGAGTCGGCCGACCCGCTCACGATCCTGAACTCGGCGGTCAAGACAAAATCCGGCGAACCGGCGTCCGGGTTGCCCTCGAGACGCAGGCTCCCCCACACCCCCCCGAGACCCGCAAGACCCGCGAAGATTCCGACCGGCAGCTCGCGCAGGTCGTTGTCGTGCAGCAGCAACTGCTCGAGACTCGCCAGCCCGGCGAAAGCTCGCGGGTGCAATTCGCTCAACCCGCTCGCCGACAAGTCCAGTCTTCTCAAGGCACTCAACTCCTCGAACGCGCCCTCGCCCAGCCGCCGCAAATCGCGGTTGCCGCTCAAGTCCAGCCGCTCGAGCGTGTCGCCGATCGAGTCGCCGCCGGCTCCCCAACTCGCCGGCAACGTCCCCAGCCGGTTGTCGCTCAAGTCCAACGACCTCAGCGCGTCCAAGTCCTCGAAATCCGACCCCCGCAAACGGCTGATGTTCCTGCTGCTCGCGTCCAGATCCGTCAGTATCGTCAATATGCCGTTGCTGAAAGAACCGCAGCTGCTATCTTCAAACGACGGCAGGATCGCCTCCCGGATGCCCTGCGTCCGACGGCACAGGTCGCCGTTGAGGGAGCCCCTTCCGAAAGAAAACGACGCGGGCGCTACGACGCTCAAGCCGCTGAAGCACAATCCCTGATGCCTTTCCCCGACGGGACAGTCGGTGGGCGGTGATTCGGGGCCGACGTTGACCACGCGCACCTCGGCTCTCCCGCTGTCGAAGTCGTCCACATCGAAATTTCCCGAGTTCGTTTGCCCCTTGTGGATCCGCGGTCTTTCAAAAGAGACGTCGCCCCGTGTCGCATCAAGATTGATTTGCAGACGATACGGCGCGCCTTCGTCGAGTCTGAATTCGAAAGGCCATCTGTTTCGCCCGTCGTCAACCTGCCGGCCGGCGGCGGGAAATACGAGCCGCGGCGCCAGTTCAAAATCCGCACCCGGGTTGTCGTGCAGATGCAGCAGTTTCAGTCTGCTGAGACCGACGAATATCCCCGCCGGCAACACTTCCACTCGGTTGCCGTTCAGCCACAGCTTCTCCAAGCCGCCGAGGGCGGCGAACACTTCCGCCGGCAGAATCCGCAGCGAGTTATCGTTCAGCCGCAACGCTTGCAGCGAAGAGAGACCCGAAAAATCCTTTTCCTTAAGAGCGGGAATCTTCAAGGAACCCAGATTCAACTCCCCGGCTATTCCGGCCAAGCCCCCGCTCGTCACGTCGTAACAGGTGACGCTTCCGGTGGCGATCACCAGTTCGTCCCGCACCTGTGCCGTGCGGTCGCAAACTCCCTCCCTGATTTCAACTCGCACCGCAGACGACGACGTCAGGAGATGGCTGTCGGAAGCCACCAGGGAGACCGTGAAAAACTCGCGCAACGGCTCGATCGATGCGTCGTCCCGAATCGAAACGAGAATCGTGCCGCTCGCCGAATCCGCGGGGACGGCGACTTCGCCGACGGCGGCGTAATCGCCGGCGTCGGCCGTGTCGCCCGGTGCGCCGACGGCGTAGTCCACAATCATCGCCTCCTGCGGCGGCGGAGACAGATTGAAAACCAGCTCGAGCGTCTCCCCCTCGACACCCGAAACCGAAGCGGTCTCGAACGACAAAAGATGGCCCCGGTGAACTTTATGCCTGACCGCGGGCGCGAGAAAATCCATCAATGAAAGCGCCGCGGGCGTGCCGAAAACGTCGGTGACGAGCGCGCCGTTCAAACTCAAGGCGTCCGCCGAAGCGACGCCGACGCCGTCGTCATCGGAATCCCCGCGAGTCGGCGCATAACGGAAACTCAAGGCGTGGTTACCCGAACCCTGCACGTAAGTCGCGGTGCGACGGTTTGCGCCGATTTGCAGCGTCAGCGTCGGAAATCCGCCCGAAACGTCCACCACCAGCGCCCTGTCGAAAATCACGTCCACGGTCATCGTCTCGATACCCGCAACGTAGTCGTCGTCCAAGTATTGCGGCGCCGAGGTGAACTCGACCAGCGACACCCGCGGCGCCGGCAACGAACCACCATGAGCCAGCGGCGCGCCCGACGCGATTTCAAAGCCGTCGTAGCAAGGGTCGTAGCCGCATCCCGAGTCACCTTGCGGCAACGACGGCGGCGCACCCAGGCTCAAACGCAGGGTCTCACCGGGGCGACGCGCTACAGTCAGCGTTTCGCTCCGCGTGCTGCCTGCCGGAATCGTCACCGTCGGCGACACCGGTGAGTCTGTGCCTTGCGCAATCAACCGAAACCGCGCGTCGAACGGCGCC
>CAZKLI010000202.1:0-8962 GCA_964553575.1 uncultured Chromatiales bacterium | reverse complement strand
CGATTACTCCGGTCAAAGCACCGACCCAAGCACCGCGGGAACGCGTATAAAAAATGTAGGTCATGATCAGCGTCATCACAACCGCAAAAAACCATATCTTCCACTGCTGCCTGGAACGCAGAAAAAACACCAGCGCAATCGGCAAGGTCAGAACCCCGTATTGACCGGCCATGTTCTTGTTGCTGAACGTCGCCGCAGGAACAATGTGCTGCTGAACCCAGTCTATTCCGAATAAAAATTGCCCTATGCCCAATAACGCCATTAGCAAACCGCTGACAAGGATAAAGAACAGCATTAACTGAATTTGTTTGATTTCTCTCAGCAGAAGTATAATGAGCAGCGCACACAAAAACGCACCCGACCAATCAAGCGCGTCCACCACGGCCTCGTACTTTGTGTCGGCCCACAGCACCGACAACATCGCCCAACCGTAGAAAATCAACAGCGGCAACAACAACGGTGAGCGCGGCACGACAATCCTCACCTGCTTGCTGAAAAGAATCGCCAAAAGGAAAAGCGAGAAAACCACCAACGCCCCCACTTGAATATAGGCCGCCATGTGCAGGTCCGGCGTGTAACCGTGCTTTTGTCCGTAGGGGCCGACGATCGCCGGTGTCGAAACCAAGAACGTCAGCAGGCCGATTAGCAAGAATGACCAAGTGGAACGGGCGCCATCCTCACCGGCCGCCACGCTTTCAACTTCGCTTTCTCCCGAGAATCGATCGCTTAACGTCCCGGTCTTGGCTGCAGCAACGGCCGCCTTGCGCCGGGAAACCTGATTGCGCGAATCTTTCTGCTTACCTTTCTTCTTCTTGCCCATTTGTTTCAGGTCGGCCCGTCCAAAGCGGTCTTCCGTTTAGAACCTAAACGCCCCCCGGCTTTATTGCATCTTCGGCACCGTGCAAAAGAACAATCAGCCGCCACGATCAGAATCCTCCGCCGGCGCGCTTTCAAAAGACGCGTTCCGCTGCTTTATATTGCGCTTGACTTTTGCAACGTCTCTGGCAATCTCGGCCACCCTGACGCGTTGTTTCTTCACCCATGGGTCTCTCCGGGATTTCATCCCCCCGGGATTCTCACTATCCAACCTCTCAACCGTTATTTCACGAGAGTGGCGCCAATTTCTGTTGTATATCTCTATACTTTTAAGTGCTTCCTCAAGTCTGCCGGTGCTTAGTAGAAAAGAAACATTTTTCTTTTTCAACGGCATGTTTATCGGCTGCAGAAGCATCAGCCGCTTAATCGGCTCGGCCGCCGCCTCCAGCTTACCGACGGCACTGTAGCCGGCCGATAAATTTAAAAGCGTATTTGCTGAATAAGGATACGCTTGCTCCACTTTCTCCAGCATTTCAATCGCGTCCTGGTAGGATTCTTTTTGGTTCAACTGCAGCAAAGCAGTTGCTTGCAACCACAACAGATTCTTGCGCATGGGATTGTAACTATATGCGCGTTCGGCCTCGGTCAAAGTGTCTTGGTAATCCCCCTTTCCCAAACTGATTATGGCGTTATGATAATGAGATTCTGAATAATACGAGTTGCGTTGAAATTCGAACAATACGACGGCGGCAAAAACAGAGACAGCTGTGACAACCCCCCTGACGGGCACGGGAGGCAGTGAAAAAACGTAATCTTTCCCCGTATTGAGCAACATCCCGTGCAAATTCGACAGTACAGCCATATAAACGACGGCCAGAAGAATCGGCACCGGCTGCTTCAGAGGAAAACTGAAGGTCGCGTTGATTCCGATTCCCACAATCGCCGCTATAATCGACAAAGCCGGCAGAAAATACTCTTCGTTACGGCTGAACAACAAACGGCCCGACACCCTGAAAAAGGAGACGATCACCCAAATGAGCAAGGCAAAACCTATGATGCCCAGCTCGCACAATATCTCTATGTAATCGTTATGCGCGTTGGTATGGTACTGATTCTCCATCAAGTTCAAATCCGGCATGAACCACCCTTGATAGGTTGCGTAATGAATCGTCCAGTTGCCCAACCCGACACCCGCCAAAAAATGGTCCTTGAACATCGGCATTGAGTTCGCCCACATCGTAAAACGAGTGGCGGCGGTGGTTTCATAACCAAGAGCCCTCTTGAGCAACTCGCCGCCGTGTTCAGCATGCAGACTATAAGGCTTAACCCCGAGCGACGCTTCCAACACTTTCTCGGTGTTACCCAACATCGAAGGCGTAAGAAATGATATGCCCACGAATAAAGCCAGTGATGCCGCCAACGCAACTTTCTTGACCGACGTATCTCCTAAAAAATGATAACCATATCTGAATTTCACGTAGACCAGCAGACCGGTCAAAACAACTATCTCCACCAAAAGTCCGACCAAAGCGCCACGAGAGCGCGTGTAAAAAACATAGACCATGATTAAAGCCGCCGTAATCGCGAAAAACCAAATCCTCAGATGGTCCTTTGAAACCAAAAAAAACATCAGGGCAAGCGGGAAAATCAACACGCCGTATTGTCCGGCCATGTTCTTGTTACTGAAAGTCGCCGCCGGCACAATGTGCTGATGAACCCAGTCTATTCCGAACAGGAACTGACCGATTCCCAGCAACGCCATTAATAACCCGCTAAGCGTCAAGAAAAAAAGCAGGCTCCTCAGCAACTTCAGGTCACGCAGCAACAGCACGATCAACAGGCCGCACAGAAACGCACCGGTCCAGTCGAGCGCGTCATTCACCGCCTCGTACTTCGTATCGGCCCACAGTATCGACAACATCGCCCAGCCGTAAAAGAACAGCAATGGAAACAACAGCGGAGAACGCGGCACGATGATTTGCATTCTTTTCCGAATAAAGGTTGACAGCAAAAACAACGATAAAAGCACCATGGCGCCCACTTGAATATAGGCCGACATGTGCACGTCCGGCATGTAACCGACACCTTGTCCGTACGGCCCGACAATCGCCGGAGACGCAATCAGGAATATCAATAATCCAGCCAACAAAGAAGGCCATATCGAGAGTTGCTCACCCAGTCTTGTTACCGCGCCGCCCTGAGTGTTTTGGCCGCCGCCGCGCAGACCCGCAGAAACAACGGCGTCACTCCCCCTTTTCTGACGGAGAGTTCGTTGGCCCGTCTTTCTTTTACCGTGCTTTTTCTTGCCCATTTTTTCGGCTAAACCTCATCGCGGAGTTCAAACGTTTCCGCTGAACGTGCGCAGAAATAATCGGTAACCCGTTCAAAACTCGTTCCCGGAAAAGCCTGTTCTTTCTTTGATCTTTCGCTTTATCCGTTCAATATCTCTGTCTATCTGAGCCAACCTCACCCCTTTATTCTCGCGCTTGACCTTCCATGATTGAAACTTCTCTCCCTCCGTATAATCCGGACGTTTCATTCTCTGTTCCTCAAGTTGTATCTCTTTTCCCGCCAATTCCCAATCGTACTGCCAATTTCGCCGATACAGCCCGATTGCTTTTAACGCCTCTTCAGGTTCACCGACGGAAAGCAACAAAAAAGCGTAACCGTGCTTCAGGGGAAAATTAATCGGCTGTTTCTCAACCAATCGCCTGAAAACGGTGAACTCATCCTGGGACGAGCCGGCTATACTATAAGCGGCGGCCAAATTTTTCAATATGCTTGACGAATGGGGATTTATCTGTGCCGCTTCTTTTAACATTTCAATGCCTTTTTCCTGTTTTCTTGAATCGCCGTCGCTCATTAAATACTGCGCCTGCACCCATAATAAATCATTTCGCAACGGATAAGAGCCATAAGAAAGAACCGCTTCGTCGTAAGCGTCCTGATATCGTCCCTTTTCCAGATTAATGACGGCGTTGCGGTAATGAATCTCCGAACGATACCAATTATACTGCAGGGCAAACAAGCCAATCGAGGCAAAAACGAAAGTTGCGCCGATGACGCCCTTGGCGGGCGTGGAAAGCAGTCGAAAGACGTGCTCCCGCCCCTTTTCATTAATTGCACCGTACAGGTTCGAAAGCACAGCCACATAAACCACGAGCATTAAAATCGGCACCGGCTGCTTCAGGGGGAAGCTGAACATCGCATTCACCGCAACTCCGGCGACTGCCGTGATGAGAGGCAAAACCAGAAAAAAACATTCTTCATTCCGGTTTGATAAAAGCCGCCTCGTCATCCTGAATAGAGAGACAACCAGCCAAAGAAACAACGCAAACCCGATGATTCCCAGCTCGCACATTATCTCTATATAGTCATTATGTGCGTTGGCGTGGTACTCGCCCGACATCAACATGAGGTCAGGCTTGAACCATGATTGATACGTTGCGTAGTGAATCGTCCAGTTACCCAGTCCGACCCCGATCAAAAAATGATCCTTGAACATCGGTATCGAATTTCCCCATATCGCAAAACGACCGGCGGCGCTTTGTTTGTATCCGAGAACGTGCTCCAGCACCTCGCCGCCGTGTTCGGAGAACAATTCCGCGGCCCCCGCGTCCAATGAGTTTTCCACTACCGCTTCAGCGTTGCCGAACATCGCGGGCGTAAGATACGCCAAACCTGAAAATAAAATCACAGACGCCGCGAGCGCAACTTTCTTAACCGGCCCGCGTCCCAAGAGACGACTTCCGTACTTGAATTTGAAAAAAATCAGCAGTCCGGATAAAACGGCCACCTCCGTCAGCAAACTGATGAATACGCCGCGCGAACGCGTATAGAAGATATACGCCAAGAACAGAGAAATTACGACCGAAAAAAACCAAATCTTCCATCGAACCCTGGAGAGCAGAAAAAACGTCACCGCAATCGGCAGGGTTAATACGCCGTATTGCCCGGCTATGTTCTTGTTGCTGAAAGTCGCCGCCGGCACAATGTGTTGCTGA
This sequence comes from uncultured Chromatiales bacterium, assembly GCA_964553575.1. Lineage (GTDB taxonomy): Bacteria > Pseudomonadota > Gammaproteobacteria > Poriferisulfidales > Oxydemutatoraceae > CAYFZO01. Next base: position 4,142 of record CAZKLI010000202.1, on the reverse strand, counting down.
ACCCAATCAACGGCGAAAAGATACTGCCAGACGCCGAGTAAAACCATCAGCAAACCGCTGACCATGACAAAAAACAGTAACACTTTCAACCGCTTGACGTCACGAAGCAACAGCAGAACCAACAGGCCGCAAAGAAAGGCGCCGGTCCAGTCAAGCGCGTCTCCTACCGCCTCGTATTTCGAATCAGCCCACAACACCGACAGCATCGCCCAACCGTAGAAAATCAACAGCGGCGGCAATACCGGCGAGCGCGGCAGGACTATTTGCACCCGTTTGCGGAAAAAGGCCGATATCCAGAACAACGACAAGATAATCATCGCCCCGACCTGGATGTAAGCCGACATGTGCAAATCCGGGGTGTAACCGTTCTTTTGCCCGTAGGGCCCCACGACCACCGGTGTCGCGATAAGAAATATCAGCAACCCCGCAAACAAAGACGGCCGCGCCGACGTGCTTTCGCCCGACGTCGCCGCTCCGGCGCGGAGATTTTTACCGCCGTCTCGCGGGTTAAGCCGCTTGCCGCGAGAACCACCGGCGGCGACTCCGACGGCGGGCCGTCGAGACCCCCGCCGACCCGGCGTTTTCCCCGGTGTTTTCCCCGGCGTTTTCTTTGGCCCGGTCTTTTTTCCGCTCACTGGTTCTCGGTGAAAAATTTGATATTCAGGTTGAAACAAGCAATCGCGCTGAAAATTGGAGAAGCCCTTGCGCAGGTTATTGTATATAATTTCCAATATAATACCGAAAGTCGGCGAGCCGAACCGTCGCTATGCACCGAAAATCATGATCAGACTGCCTTTGCCAGCAATCACCGTCTGGGTGGCGGCGGGAATGGTTGCCGGATGGTGGTTGCACGTCTTCTACCAATCATCGTCGTTCCCCGGGGTTGAATTGGGCTTTTCCGGCAAACCGAAAACCGGCGAGGCCGAGAAACCCGAGGAAGACGCCGCGGACCCGCCACCGCCGACCGAGATAGAAACGTTGATCGAGCAAGGCGATTACGAGATCGCGTTCTCGCGCTTCGGGCAAACCCGGGTGCGCAATCAAGAAACGGTGCAGAGAAACCAGACGGCGATCATCACGTCGCTGACGCAATTGAACGAGGAAGACCCGGAGGAAGCGCAGCCCTTGCTGAGACGCTTTCTGGAGGAAGATGCCTACAACCCGCGCGGCCTGTTCCTGCTCAGTAAAAGCTACTTTGAAAGCGGGCAATATATGCGGGCGCTCGAAACGCTGTTCAACCTCAAAAGCTTCAATCAAGCGGAAGTTCCCGAAGAGGACGTCAATTCGCTGATAGACCAGATCGAAACCGAGTACGCCCTGCAGCTCGAGGAAGGCGAGCGTTTAAGCGACTTGTTGCAGCTCTACGAGTTCCTCACCAGACAAAGCCCCGAGGACCTCGCCCTCTTTTACAAGCTCGCCGGCGTTCAGAATCGTCTGCGTCACTACTATGACGCGCTGGCGTCTCTCAACCACGTTATCTACGATCCGACCTGGGGAAAGCTGGCTCAAACCCTGGTTGAGGAAATACAGCAATCGATAGATCTCGACGACGAGGTTCAAGTCCCCCTGCAACGCGCCGGTGAGCATTTCATCGTCACCGCGCGAATCAACGGCATAGACGGCGCACGCCTGATGATAGACACCGGCGCCTCCTTGTGCGTGCTCCGTCCGCAGACCGCTCAGCAGTTCGGTTTGCCGACCGACAGCGAAGACTATGTCACGCTGAATCTGGTCGCGGGCGTTTTCAATGCGCCGCGCATCGAAATCGGCACCTTGAGCGTCGGCGACGCCTCGGTGAGAAATATCCAAGCCAGCGTTATAGAAATGCCGCCGAGCGTGGAAACCGATGGTTTGCTCGGCATGAATTTCCTGAATAATTTCAAGTTCTTCATAGACCAGAAACGCGAAATCCTTTACCTCGGTTCAAGATAATCCCGCGCATAAATCCCGCGCCCGCAAGACACCCCGACGCCGACGCGTGCTGATAGACGCCTGCTTCAACTTCACTCACGAGTCCTTCAGGAAAGACGAGACCGAGGTTCTGGCGAGGGCGAGAGCCGCCAGCGTGCGCGCGATGATTGTTCCGGGGGCATCGATCGCCGACAGCGCCGAGGCGATCGAGCGCGCCGCGGCGCATCCCGGCGTCCTGTTCCCGGCGGCGGGCGTGCACCCTCATTCGGCGAAGGAGTGGCGCGGCGATTCTCACGAGGCGCTGAGTTCACTTGTGCGCAACGACGCGGTCGTCGCGGTCGGCGAGACCGGTCTCGATTACTACCGCAATTTTTCGCCGCGCCGGCAACAGCTGCTGGCGTTCGAGGAACAGCTGAGTATCGCCGAAAGCGCCGGCTTGCCGCTGTTTCTGCATCAGCGGGACGCCCACGACGATTTTATCGCCGCGTTGCGCCAGGCGGCGGTCACCGACGCCGTGGTGCATTGCTTCACCGGCAACCGCGACGAGCTCGACGCCTATCTCGAACTGGGCCTGCACATAGGCGTTACCGGCTGGATCTGCGACGAACGCCGCGGCGCTCAACTGCAAGCGCTGGTCAAGGCGATACCGCAGGAAAGACTGCTGATCGAGACCGACGCCCCTTATCTCCTGCCGCGCGACCTCCCCCGCGAACGGCGCCCGCGGGACCGGCGCAACGAACCCGCTTTCCTCCCGCACGTCGGAGAACGCGTCGCCGAACGTCTCGGCGTCTCACCGGCCGAGCTCGCCCGTCGCACCAGCGCCAACACGCTGCGCCTGTTCAGAATCGAGGAATCAAGCCTGTCGGCCGTCTGAATAAGAGACTTCGTCGTTGCGACGGCGACACCCTAGCCGCCCGGCTTTGCAGCCGCCTTGACCGCCACGCGCTGCAAGGTGTAGCCGTAATCCTCAAGCAGCTTGAGCACGCCTTTTTCACCGTGCAGATGGAGCGCGCCGATGGCGATGAACGCTTTCTTACGGCGCAACGGCGCCAGCATGTAATGCGCCATCACGATATTGCGGATGTGCAAAACGTGCTTGAGATAGACTAGGTCGTATCCTTTCTCGACCGACTCCGCGGAAATAAAACGAGTGCTCAATTCAAGCATCCCGCGCAGGTCCTCGCGCAGATACGCCCGGGTCATCATCTCCGAGACGGCGGACAAATCGTCGTGTGCGTCAAGACGATCGCGCAACAGCCCGATTTGGGCGTCGAGCGGAAAGTCGTAATACGCCGCCATCAGTTCTTCCAGCGTTTCGACCTGATACAAATCGCTCACCCGGGCGGCGGCCATCTCATACAGCACGTGGTCCATGATGTCGCCGCGCTTTTCCTCGACCTGAAGTTTGCGCGTCCCCAACTCGCTCATCGCCGCCCACGGCTTGAGACGAGGAACGCGCTCAGGACTGACCCCTTTCTCCACAAGCAGTTTCTCGACGCGCCGGTAGGTCTTTTCACCAATCAGATCGGACAGCGACTGCCCTTCGGGCAGGCTCATGTCGTTGATGATGTCCTTGAACCCCCAATGCGGATTGAAGTAACGGGCGCCGGGAAACGCCTCCATGCTGAAGCTCGACGAAGCGAACAACGTATTCTTGACAACCAGCGGGAGGTCGAGCACCCGCTCGTCGTTGGAGTGGAAAGTGCCGAAAATATGCCCGATCGGTTCGCCGTCCTTGAGTATTTCCCAGAGCAGCCCTTCGCTGAAGCGCTGCGCCGGCGGCTTGTCGCCGGGCTTGTCACCGGCCTTGTCGCCAGCTTGGGCGGCAACGCCCGCAAACGCAACCAGCGCAAGCAAAAGAAACAAACGGCGCACCGGGCCGCAATAAGAAAGACGAGTCATCAAGTCACAGGCGAAAGCAACGCAATAGAGACGCTGATAATACCCCCGACTCGCCTCCGCTGTAAATACGCCATACATACGTCATACACGGGCACGGCAACCCGCCGCAGCGCGGGAGAAAGATAAAAAAAACGCCAGCGCGGAAAGCGCCGGCGTTTGAACGAAAAAGTGAAGCGGAACGCCGCTCAGGCGTAGCCCGCCTGCTTGTTCATCATGTCCGCAATCCGCCGCTCGCCTTCGGACGCCTCTTGCTCGTCCCACTTCTTCAACTGCTTCTGCATCAGGCTGTGAAACAGCATCGGCAGCAGCGCAACCCCGAACAACGCAAA
>CAZKLI010000201.1:0-7030 GCA_964553575.1 uncultured Chromatiales bacterium | reverse complement strand
GGCGTTGTTCACTCCCGACCTGTCGGCGGCGCTTGACGGCATCACCCGGCGCACCGTGATCGAACTGGCGCGCGAGCAGGGGCTGGACGTCGGCGAACGGCGCATGACCGTCGCCGAAGTGTATGCGGCGGACGAGGCTTTTTTCACCGGCACCGCCGCCGAAGTGACGCCGATATGTCAACTCGACGAACGTACGATCGGCGGCGGAAGCCGCGGGCCGGTGACCGAGAAGTTGCAGTCCTTGTACTTCGACGTGGTGCACGGCAGGTCGGCGGCTCACGCCGACTGGCTCACTTTCGTCTGAAGCCGCGCACGGATGAAACCCGCCGCGCCGTTGCCCGATTTTTCCTCGGTGCGTTTGCTCGTCGCCGGCGACGTGATGCTCGACCGCTACTATCTCGGCCCGGCTGAGCGCATATCGCCTGAAGCGCCGGTGCAGGTGGTCAGCGTCGCCGACGTCGAGGAGCGTCCCGGTGGCGCGGCCAACGCCGCGGTCAACGCGGTCAGCCTGGGGGCCGGCGTGACCCTGCTGGGGCTGGTCGGCGACGACGCCGCCGCGGGCGTGCTCGAGCGCCTGCTGCACGAACGCGGGGTCGAGTGCCGGTTCATCACCGTTGCGGGCAGCCCGACGATCATCAAGTCGCGGGTGATGAGCCGCGGGCAGCAACTGTTGCGGATTGACTTTGAGGACGGTTTCTCCGCCGCGTCGCACGACGCGGTCGAGGCGGCGTTCACCGAACGGCTCGAGGGCGTTGACGCCGTGGTCTTGTCGGATTACGCGAAAGGCTGCCTTGCCCGCGTCGGGCGCTTAATCGCGGCCGCACGCGACGCCGGCAAGCCCGTGTTCGTTGACCCCAAGAGCGCCGATTTCTCGTGTTACCGGGGAGCCGGCGTGCTGACGCCGAATTTCGCCGAATTCACGGCGGTCGTCGGCGCTTGCGCCGACGACGACGAAATCGCCCGCAAGGGAGAAGCGATGCGAAGCGCGCTTGACCTCGACGCGGTGCTGGTGACGCGCGGCGCCGAAGGCATGTCGCTGATCGAAGACGGCGGCGCGGTGCATTTGTCCGCCGAAGTCCACGAGGTGTACGACGTCACCGGCGCCGGCGACACGGTGATTTCGGTGCTCGCCGGGGCTTTTTGCGCCGGCGCTTCGCTCGCCGAGGCGACGCGTCTCGCCAACTGCGCCGCGGGGTTGGTCGTCGAGAAAGCCGGCACGGCGGTGGTCAACGCCGGGGAACTGCGCCGGCGTTTCGCTGCGACGCCCGCGGAGCACGGCGTCCACGACGAGGACGAGCTGCTGGAGTTGATTGCGGCGGCGCGCAAGCGCGGCGAGAGCATCGTGATGACCAACGGTTGCTTCGACATTCTTCACGCCGGGCACATTGACTATCTGGTGCGGGCGGCGGGGCTGGGCGGGCGCTTGATCGTTGCGGTCAACGACGACGCGTCGGTCACGCGCCTCAAAGGCGAAGGCCGTCCGATCAACCGCCTGCCTGAGCGTATGCGCCTGCTTGCGGCGCTCGAAGCGGTCGATTGGGTCGTGCCTTTCTCCGAGGATACGCCGCAGCGGCTGATCGAGCGCGTCGCCCCCGACGTGTTGGTCAAAGGCGGAGATTACAAAGCCGAAGAGGTGGTCGGGTACGACCATGTAACCGCGTACGGCGGGGAAGTGGTGATCTTGGATTATCTCGAGGGGTTTTCGACCAGCCGCTTGATTGCCGGTATTCGTGGCGACGGCGGCGGCGACTGACGGGGTGGCGGCGGCGCCGAAACGCATTCTGGTCGTCGGCCCGGCTTGGATCGGCGATATGGTGCTCGCCCAGAGCCTGTACAAATCGTTGAAACGCCGCGACGCCGAGGTCGAGATCGACGTCGTTGCACCCGCGTGGTCGCAGGCTTTGCTCAAGCGCATGCCCGAGGTCTCGCGCGCGGTCGAAATGCCGGCCGGGCACGGCGAGCTGAAGCTCGGTGCGCGCCTGCGGCTCGGCAGGCGGTTGCGCGAACGCGGCTATGACCAGGCGATTGTCCTGCCGAGGTCCTTGAAAGCCGCTTTGCTGCCGTGGTTCGCCGGAGTGCCGGTCAGGACGGGGTTTCGCGGCGAGATGCGCTACGGGCTGATCAACGACGTTCGCGTGCTCGACGAGAAAGCGATGCCGAAGATTGTCACTCGCTTTGTGTTTCTGGGCCAGCCGCCGGAAACCTCGCCGGACGACGAACTTGAGACGTCGGCGCCCGCGTTGAGGGTGGACTCCGACAACCGTGACGCCTGCTTGCGACGGTTGGGCTTGGAAACCGACGCGCCGGTGCTTGGGTTGATGCCGGGCGCCGCGTTCGGACGCTCCAAACAATGGCCGCCGGAACATTTCGCCGAGATTGCACGGCGTTACGCCGGCGAAGGACGGCGGGTGTGGATCTTCGGTTCCGACGCCGACCGCGAAATCGGCGAGCGAATCAGGGCGGCATCGAGTTCCCCGGGTTCCCCAGGTTCCGTGAGTTCCGCGACGGTGAACCTGTGCGGGCGCACGACGCTCGGAGAAGCGATAGATTTGATGTCGCTCGCCGATTTCGCGGTGACCAACGACTCCGGGCTGATGCATGTTGCCGCCGCGGTCGGTTGCCCGTTGGTTGCGGTGTACGGTGCGACAACGCCGGCTTATACGCCGCCGATGACCGTCCGGTCGAAGTGTTTGTGGCTCAACTTGGAGTGCAGTCCTTGCTGGAGCAGGACTTGCCGTTACGGACATTACCGCTGTCTCACCGGCGTTTCCCCCGACGCGGTGCGTGAAGCCGTGCGCGAGGTCGAGGAGGGAAATGAAGCGGTTCTTGCCGCGCGGGATTGAGGAAGCGCGTGCCTGGATTTGGAGCGACTTCGGCCGGGTGTGGGATGGAGGAATAAACACCCGCCGGCGCGGAAGCAGGTCTGATTCGAACCGCGTGAAAATGGATTTAACCGCGGACTCGGTGCTGAGCGGTCAGCGGGACGGCCCGACGGCGAGCCGACAAGATGGGGGTCATGAACAGTGGTATGTGATTAATTGTGTCTGATCGATGTGAAAGCAGGATATAAACGGCCTATCAATTCGCCTATAATAAGCGACGTCAATGTTCCAAAGGAACCCCATTGTCGGGTTTCTTGCTGAATACAATACCCTACCGGGAAATAGGCAAGGCGTATTCCTTTGGAGCGTTGACAAGGCCTGACACCATTCAGGCGTACATGTCAAAAATCCAAAGGAGAGCCAAGCAATGAGGATACTGATTGTGTTTCTAACAACCTCAGCATTAACGATTTCAGGCTGTGCAGGCAGCGCGAGCCATAAAGTTCTGTCTGCGTATGAGGCAAAAGACCTTTCTTTATCTTGTCAAGAGATTGAGATTGAAATGTACAAGGCCCAAGAGGTCATTGACGCGGTTGCTAAAGATCGCGAGGACTTGTCCGGCAAGGATATGCTGGACGGCGTTTTGTGGTTTCCATTCAACTTGATTGCCAAGTCCGGGAATTACAAGAAAGCCACGAAAGCCGCAGGCGAAAGGATTGCGCGTCTTGATGCTTTGAAAAAGGAGAAAGACTGCCCCGTCTAAAGCAACTGGAGAAGCAACCGACGGTGGTGCGTGCCGGCCTGCGAAGCGTCAAATCAGCGCGAAAGTCCCTGGCGGACTGCTGCATATAATTCCCATTGCCCGCCCCTGGCGAACGACGGGTTGAGGGAGTTGCCGGAAAGCGTCTTCGCGGGGCTGATTAATCTTCAGACGCTGGACTTGGCGGGCAACCGCTGCCCGGCATGTTGTTGTATGGACGAGGCGGGCGACTTCGGCTACAATCGCCCCCCGATTCAAAGAGGGAAATCGAAGGCTTTAAGCGACATGCCGCTGACAATCGAGCAAAAAAGCGAAGTTGTAAAACAATACGGACACACCGAGAGCGATACGGGTTCTCCGGAAGTTCAAATTGCATTGCTTACCACGCGGATCAACGCGCTGGCGGAGCATTTTTCACAACACAAGCACGACCACCATTCCCGGCGCGGATTGCTGAAGATGGTCAGCTCGCGCCGCAGGCTGCTTAAATACCTCAAGTCAAAAAAACCAGACCGCTACAGAAACCTGGTCTCTTCGTTGGGACTGCGTTCCTGATTCGGCGCCTGATCCGGCAACTGTGTTGAATATCACCACCAAGGCATTCGAGTACGGTGCGCACCGTGTGACGCTGGAGACCGGCCGTTACGCGCGCCAAGCCGACGGCGCGGTGCTGGTCAACATGTCCGACACCGTCGTGCTGGTTACGGTCGTCGGTCGCCGCGAAGCCGCCGAAAACCAAAGTTTCTTTCCGCTGACGGTCAATTATCAGGAACGCACTTATTCCGCCGGCAAGATTCCCGGCGGTTTTTTTAAGCGTGAAGGGCGCCCCAGCGAAAAGGAAACCCTGATATGCAGGTTGATAGACCGCCCGTTGCGCCCGTCGTTTCCGGAAGGATTTCTTAACGAAGTTCAAATCATCGCAACGGTGGTGTCGTTGAATCCGGACGTCGACGCCGACGTGCCGGCGTTGCTCGGCGCCTCGGCCGCGCTTGCGATATCAGGCATTCCTTTCAACGGGACGGTCGGCGCCGCAAGGGTCGGGTATCTGAACGGGGGTTACGTGCTGAACCCCACTTTCGGCCAGTTGGCGGAATCGGATTTGGACCTGGTCGTTGCGGGCAATGAAAAAGACGTGCTGATGGTTGAGTCCGAGGCCAAGCTGCTGACCGAGGAGCAGATGCTGGGCGCGGTCGTGTTCGGGCACCAGCAGATGCAAGCTGCGATCCGCGCCATCCGCGAGCTGGCCGAGGAAGCCGGGAAGCCGCGCTGGGAATGGGAGCCGCCGGCGACCGACGAGGGCTTGGCGGCTGATTTGGGGAGCCGCTTCCGTGCGCAAATCGAGGATATCTACACGATTGGCGACAAGATGCAGCGGCGTACGCGTCTCGATGAGCTTCGCAACCAGCTGGTCGAAAGCGTCGAGAGTGAAGAGGAACGGAACAAGGCTTTGCGCTGCTTCTCCAAGCTCGAGAAAAAAATTGTCCGCGGGCGCATCCTTTCCGGTGAACCCCGCATTGACGGACGCGACACCCGCGCCGTCAGGTCTTTGCACATAGAGACGGGGGTGCTGCCGCGCGTCCACGGAAGCGCGTTGTTCACCCGCGGTGAAACGCAGGCGATGGTGGCGGCGACTCTAGGCACCAACCGGGACGCGCAGATTATCGACGCGATCGAAGGCGAGACCAAAGACCGGTTCATGCTGCACTACAACTTTCCGCCTTACTGCGTCGGGGAAACCGGGTTCATGGGCTCGCCCAAGCGCCGCGAGATCGGGCACGGCAGGCTCGCGAAGCGAAGCTTGCTTGGGGTCATGCCGGACCAGGAAGAGTTTCCTTACGTGCTGCGGGTGGTCTCCGAGATTACCGAGTCCAACGGTTCGAGTTCGATGGCCTCGGTCTGCGGCACCAGCCTGGCGTTGATGGACGCCGGGGTGCCCTTGAAAGCGCCGGTCGCCGGCGTTGCGATGGGGCTCATCCTGGAGGACGACAAGTTTGCGGTGCTGACCGACATCCTCGGCGACGAGGATCATTTGGGCGACATGGATTTCAAGGTTGCCGGAGCGAAACAAGGGGTGACCGCGTTGCAGATGGACATCAAGGCTGACGGCGTGACCCCGGAAATCATGGCGGTGGCGCTTGACCAAGCCAAGGAAGCGCGGCTGCATATCCTGGAAGGGATGGAAGCCGTCATCAGCGTCCCCGGCGAGTTGTCGCCGTACGCGCCGCGGCTGCTCACGATAATGATCAACCCCGACAAGATTCGCGACGTGATCGGCAAGGGCGGTGCGACGATCCGCGCCCTGACCGAAGAGACGGGAACGGTCATAGACGTTGACGATTCCGGCAAGGTTACCATCGCGTCCCCCGACGGCGCCGCCGCCGAGGAGGCGAAGCGCAGAATCGAAGAACTGACCGCCGACGTCGAGGTCGGCAAGGTCTATGACGGGCGGGTCGCGAAAATCGTTGATTTCGGGGCGTTTGTCACCATTCTTCCCGGCAGGGACGGCTTGGTGCACATATCCCAGGTCGCCTCCGACGGGCGGCGGCTCAAGACGGTGGAAGAAGTCCTGAGCGAGGGCGACGAGGTCAAGGTCAAGGTGCTCGAGGTTGACAGGCAGGGGCGCATTCGCCTCAGCATGAGGGACTCCGCCTGATTGCTCCCGCCACGGGCGCACCGAGTGATTTAGTTGCCCGCCCGAGGCGCACGTTGAAAAGAGTCGTTAGATCGGAAGCCGAGTGGCGTGCCGTTCTGAGTCCCGAGCAGTTTCGAGTGTGCCGGCTCAAGGGCACCGAGGCCGCGTTCAGCGGCGAATACCGCGACTGCAAAACGCCCGGGGTTTATCAATGCAGCTGCTGCGGGTCGCCGTTGTTTTCGTCTGAAGCCAAATTTGATTCCGGCACCGGCTGGCCGAGTTTTTCCCGGGCGATTGATTCGACTTGCATCGAAACCGAACGCGACTGTTCGCACGGCATGGTCAGAACCGAGGTGCATTGCGCCTCGTGCGACGCTCATTTGGGACACGTTTTCCCCGACGGACCGCCGCCCGACGGTCTGCGTTATTGCATCAATTCGGTGTCGCTCGTTTTCTCGGCTTAAGATTCTTCAGTTTGGTATTCACAGATTTAACTGGTTGTTATATGGGGACTTTTAGATATGCGTTTGGATATATTCAAACAGATGTGGTATGGAGCGATGATTAAACGGGCGCCGGAGGGTGCTCCCTTGATTCCGCCGGGTCGGGTTTCGCCCCTTCCCGGAAGTCGAGAACACAACTTCATGACAAGCATAAACAACTGGAGGCTTAACGATGAAGAAACTCTTGATTAACGGCCGGTACATGCTGGCGCCGATTTCGATTTTGGCGGGGATGTACGGCGTGTTCATAGGCGGCCCGTGGGTTTGGCTGGGCGTGTATATGCTCGGCGCGGCAATCGTGCTGGACGCGCTG
>CAZKLI010000200.1:0-6602 GCA_964553575.1 uncultured Chromatiales bacterium | reverse complement strand
ATCCGTTTCGGCATCGCGCGCGGCGTGTTCTCCAACGAAGCCGGTCTCGGCAGCGCTCCGATTGCGCACGCCGCGGCCAAGACCGACAGCCCGGTTCGTCAAGGCTCGATCGCGATGCTCGGCACTTTCATAGACACGCTTGTCATCTGTTCGATTACCGGCTTGGCGATTGTTTCGACCGGCGTGTGGGACAGCGGAAAGACCGGCGTTGACTTGACCGTGGAGGCGTTTTCCTCCACGCTGCCGTTTTCTTATTACATCGTCATCGGTGCCCTGGTGATCTTCGCTTTCACGACGATCCTCGGTTGGAGCTACTACGGTGAGAAATGCTGGCAGTACCTCTTCGGCGTCCGAAGCATCATCACCTACCGGCTGATATGGGTTGCCGCGGTTTTCATCGGGCCCTGGGCCTTGACTTGGGAAAGCGGCGCCCGGGCCGGAATAGATTTCATCTGGCTGCTGGCCGACACCTTGAACGCGATGATGGCTCTGCCGAACCTGATTGCATTGGCGCTGCTGTCGCCGGTCGTCGTCAGGCTAACAAAAGAGTATTACTTGAGAAGCTGAGTGCTTTGTGCGAAACGGCCGGGCGGGCAAAGCGCCGTCAATCGCTGAAGGAGGCTTGCCGGTCGGCGTGGTAAGACGAGCGCACCAGCGGCCCGCTCGTCACGTTTCTGAATCCCATATCCTCGCCGAGCTTTTGCAGATAAGCGAACTCGCCGGGGCGGGCGTAACGTTGCACCGGAAAATACCCCCGCCCGGGTTGCAGATATTGCCCTATTGTCAACGTCTCGACCCCGAAATCCAGCAGGTCGCGCATCGTCCGTGCCACTTCCTCTACGGTTTCGCCCAGCCCCAGCATCAGCCCCGACTTGGTCGGCACGTCGGGCAGGCGTTTCTTGTGCTCAAGCAGCAACGCAAGTGACCAGTCGTAGTCCGCACCCGGGCGCACTTGCGGGTATAGGCGCCGCACCGTCTCGACGTTGTGGTTGAACACGTCGCAGGGGTTTTTTGCCAGCGCCGAAACCGCCCGGTCCATGCGCCCGCGGAAATCAGGCGTCAGGATCTCGACGCGAACGTTCGGGTTCGCCGCGCGTATTTCGCGGATGCACGCCGCAAAATGTGACGCGCCGCCGTCGTGCAGGTCGTCGCGGTCCACCGAAGTCACCACTACGTATCTGAGTTTCAGCCGCTTGACTGCGGCGGCGAGCCGCGCAGGTTCACCGGGGTCGAGCGCCTCGGGCCGCCCGTGTGCGACGTCGCAGAACGCGCAGCGGCGCGTGCATACGTCGCCCATGATCAGGAAAGTTGCTGTGCCTTCGCCGAAGCATTCGCCGAGATTCGGGCACCGCGCTTCTTCGCAGACGCTGTGCAAGCCGGCTTCGCGCAGCAGTTTCTTCATCTTGAGGACGCCGGGTTTGCGCCGTGCTTTGACGCGGAGCCACGCCGGTTTGCCCGGCGTCGCCCGACCCGCGACGGCGCCGGTCGGGCCGGTTTCCGCAGCGACCTTGACGGCGATGCGCGCAAGCATCTTTCGTGCGCCGCGCCGATGAGCGTCGCCGTCGAGCCGGGACGGCGCGGTATAAGCGTTCAAGGGTTCATCACTCCGACTAGACGCTGTGCCAGGGCAAGGCCGACGCCGTCGGGTTCGTCTCCGGCGCCGAGGTCTTTCATCTGCGTCACTTCAAGGTCCGACTCGCCGCATACGGCGATGCGTTTGAAAGGGTGCAGCTCCATGTCCACGTTCAACGCAAGTCCGTGGTAGCAACGTCCTCTCGACACGTGCAGTCCCAACGACGCGATTTTGCGCCCGCCCGCGTACACCCCCGGTGCGCCCGGGCGCGTACTCGACGCGATGCCGTGTTCGTTGAGCAGCCCAATGACCGTTCTCTCGAGCAGCCGCACGAAGCGGCGTACGCCGAACCCGCGGCGGCGGAGGTCCACCAAGGTGTAAAGCACCGTTTGTCCGGGGCCGTGATACGTCGCTCGTCCGCCGCGGTCGGTGTGAACGACCGGGATCTCGGCGTCGCCGGCAACGCTTTCACCGCCGCCGTTTCTGCCGAAAGTGTAGATTGGCGGGTGTTCGGTTATCCAGAGCCGGTCGGGCTCGTCGGGGGTGCGAGTGGAAGTGTAGTTCCGCATCGCGCGCCACACGACGTGGTAATCGCGTCTCCCCAGAGTTTCGATAATCGTTTCAATAACCGGTGGCATCGCTTCGGGGGACGCTGCAGGCGCCGGCGCAGCGCCGGTCAGGGGATGCCTTGCGGAACCTGAGAGGAATGATGGTGCAGAATCGGGCGTTCTTTGGACACGTCAACGACGAACGTGAACCGTGACGGATAGCGCGGCGCTGCGTCGCCTTCACCGATTTGGAAGACGTACGACCCCGTCACCGCGTAACAGTCGCCGTCGAGCGGCTGCACCGTCACCGAGTCTTGGTTCACGGCCACTTGCAGTTCCCCATTTGCCGTGATTTTTTCGAGATACGTTTTGATTTGGGCTCGTGTACGGAGCGGTTCGGGAGAGAAAGTTGCAAGCAGGACGCCGTCGTCGGCGTAAAGATCGGAAGGGGGTCCCGCTTGCGGGTCGTTGAATTTTTCGACCCAGCGGCGCAAGATTTTCCGCAAGATTTCCCCAGGGACTGGTGCAGGGGCTGGTGCGGACACGGGCTTACCGTTTCGAATACTGGGTGTCTTTACGAGCCTTGTGCAGTCCGACCTTCTTGCGTTCGACGATGCGTGCGTCGCGGGTCAGAAAGCCGCCTTCCCTGAGAGGGCGGCGCAGATTTTCGTCGTATTTGAGCAACGCTCTGGCGACGCCGAGGCGGATCGCGCCCGCTTGGCCGGCGCCGCCGCCGCCTTTGACGGTTATCTTGAAGTCGAATTGGCCGCTTTTTTCAGTTTTTTCGAGCGGCTGGCGAATAATCATGCACAGGCTCTCGCGTTCGAAGTATTCTTCGAGCTCGCGGTTGTTCACCGTGAACTTGCCGTTGCCCGGACGCATGAACACGCGCGCGACCGAACTTTTTCTCCGTCCCGTTCCGTAATGTTGTACGACGTTTTCGGCCATGGTTGAATCTCGGGTTGAATCTCGGGCTAAATTTCGAGCGGCTGCGGGTTTTGCGCGCCGTGATGATGGTCGCCGCCGGCATAGACCCGCAACTTGCGAAACATTTCGCGCCCCAGCGGGTTTTTCGGCAGCATCCCCTTGACCGCCAACTCGATCACGCGCTCGGGATGCTTTTCGATCATGGTCTTGAACGAGATCGTTTTGAGATTGCCGACGTAGCCGCTGTGTCTGTAGTAGTTTTTGTCTTCGCGCTTGTTTCCGGTTACCGCCACTTTCGCGGCGTTGACCACGATCACGTGGTCGCCGGTGTCAACGTGCGGGGTGTAACAAGGCTTATGCTTGCCGCGCAGGCGTTTCGCCACCTCGCTGGCAAGCCGCCCCAGGGGCTTGCCGTCTGCGTTCACGACGAGCCACGCGCGCTCGACGTCGTCTTTTTTGGCGGTATAGGTGGTCATGTCCGGAAAATCGGACGCGCAGAATACCGTAACTCCCGGGTCTCATCCACCTGAACGCCCCCGTTCGTCGGGCGCCGTCCGCCCCGTCGCAACGCGACCTCGGGCGGTTTTGCCCTCGGGACGGGTCGAAATCTTCCGTACCCGGCGTTTTCCAGGGCGGCGCAAGGCGTGATTGGTTGCTTTTGGGCGCCTAAATGCGACAGAATACGCCAATTTTTTGAAAGGAGGCCCGCAAATGGACGTCATCCAGCAAATCAAAGAGCAAGTCGAAGGCAACCCCGTGGTTATCTACATGAAAGGCACACCGCAGCTGCCTCAGTGTGGTTTCTCAAGCCGCGCCTGTGCGGCTTTGCAGCAATGCGGCGGGGAGTTCATGCACGTGGACGTTCTGGCGGCGCCCGAAGTGCGCCGTGATTTACCGAGGTTTTCCAACTGGCCGACTTTTCCGCAGCTTTTTATCGGCGGAAAACTGGTCGGCGGTTGCGACATCGTGATGGAGTTGTTTGAAAGCGGCCGGCTCCGGCGGATGATAGAGGAAGCAACGGCCAAATCCGATTGACGGTTTGAGGCCGGCCTGAAAGATGCTGATCGAAAAAATTCCCGCGGGAGAAAGCGTTCCCGACGTCCTGAACGCAATCATCGAGATTCCGGCGCGTTCCGACCCGGTCAAATACGAAATAGAAAAGGACAGCGGCGCGGTGTTCGTTGACCGCTTCATGAACGTGCCGATGTACTATCCGTGCAACTACGGCTTCATTCCGCAGACCTTGTCGGAGGACGGTGACCCGCTTGACGTTTTGGTGGTTACGCCGGTGCCGGTGGTGACCGGCTCGGTGCTGCCGTGCCGTCCGCTCGACGTCCTCGAGATGTCGGACGAAGCGGGACGTGACCTCAAATTGCTCGCCGTGCCCGCTTCGGGGATGAACGG
The DNA here is from genome assembly GCA_964553575.1 of uncultured Chromatiales bacterium. Classification (GTDB taxonomy): domain Bacteria; phylum Pseudomonadota; class Gammaproteobacteria; order Poriferisulfidales; family Oxydemutatoraceae; genus CAYFZO01. The sequence continues at coordinate 2,150 of CAZKLI010000200.1, read as the reverse complement.
CGGCTACGACGACGCGCAATCGGCCGCCGACTTGCCCGCCGACTTGCTTGACCAGATCGAACATTTCTTTGAAAACTACAAGACCCTCGAACCGAACAAGTGGGTCAAGGTCGAAGGGTGGCTCGGCGTTGAAGAAGCCCGGCGGGAGATTATGAGCGGCGTCGCCCGTTACCAAGAATAATCCGGGAGCATCCCGGGAGCATCCCATGGGGCGGAATTACAGAAGAATCTTTTTCAGGCGTATGTGCGTTTCCGCGGTTGCCGTGGTTGCGATGAGCACCGTGCTGATAATCAACCTGATGGCGCTGCAAATCGATAAGCGGGGCCACTACAGCACGCTTGCCGAGAACAACCGCCTGCATTTTTCCGCGATTGCGCCGCCCCGAGGCGTTCTTTACGACCGCAACGGCGTGCCCGTGGCGGTCAACCGGACTTTTTACCGGCTTGAGGTGACGCCTTCGCTGGTCGGAGAGGATCTCGACGAGATGCTTGCGCGGTTGCGGTACGTCGTCGCGCTCGAAGCGAGCGACGTCAAACGTTTCAAGCAAACGGTCGGGAAACAGCCTTCTTTCCGCAGCGCCGTGTTGAAAGCGCATCTGACGCAGAGAGAGATCGCCCGGTTCGCCGTTGACCGTTACCGTTTCAGCGGCGTCGAAGTTGTGGGCGAGTTGGGGCGGCGTTACCCCTACCGTGAGGTCTTCGCCCACGCGATCGGCTACGTCGGTTTGCTCGACCGCGACGACTTCGACTCGGTGGAGCGGCGCAATTACCGCGGAACGCGTTACATCGGCAAGGTCGGACTGGAGAAGAAATACGAAGAGACGCTTCGCGGCAGGCCCGGCGTGCGCACGGTCGAAGTCAACGCGCAAGGGCGCGTCATCAGGGAACTCGACAAGCGCAGCCCGCAGGCCGGCCGGGACGTTCTTTTGACTCTCGACCGTGACTTGCAAATCGCCGCTTACGACGCGCTCGGAGACTATGAAGGCGCCGTGGTGGTGATGGACCCGAGAAACGGCGACGTTCTGGCGCTGGTCAGCAAGCCTGCGTTTGATCCGAACCAATTTTTATCGGGTTTCAGCGTCGAGGCTTACCAGGATTTGCTTGATTCGCCGCGCCGGCACTTTTTCAACCGCGCGGTTTCCGGCCAGTATCCGCCGGGCTCGACAATCAAACCGATTGTCGCGCTCGCCGGGTTGGCCCATAACGTCACCTCGCCCGACTACTACATGTTCGCCGGCCCGCATTTCTCGGTGCCGGGCAACACCAGGCGTTTTCACGACTGGAAGCCCGAAGGGCACGGCTGGGTGAGCTTGCGTGAGTCAATCGCTCAGTCGTGCGACGTTTATTTTTATGATCTTTCGTACCGCACCGGCATAGATAAATTGCATCAAGCGTTCAGGTCGTTCGGTTTGGGGCGCGTCAGCGGCCTTGACGTGACCGGCGAAGCCGCGGGTCTCGTGCCTTCGCGCGAATGGAAGCAAGAGCGGCTGCGGATGCCGTGGTTCCCCGAGGAAACGGTCATTACGGGCATCGGGCAGGGGTACTTGTTGGCGACGCCCTTGCAGCTTGCTTCGGTCGCCGCGACGCTTGCCAACCGCGGTCTCAAGGTCAAGCCGCGCCTGGTGCGGGCGGTCAGAAGCCGTGAGGGGCGCAGCTGGGAAGCGCGTCGGCCGGTGAGCATGGGGGGTGTCGAGTTTTCCCCCGACCATTGGAGTTTGGTGGTTGACGGCATGATTGACGTGGTGCACAGGCGCAACGGCACCGCTTACCGCGTCGGCGCCGACGCGCCCTATATGATGGCCGGCAAGACGGGCACCGCCCAGATTTACAGCATCAGCGAAGAGGAACGTGCACGGAACGTCGAGGTGACCGAAAAGTCGCTGATGGACCATGCACTGTTCATCGCGTTTGCACCGGCGGATGATCCGACGGTGGCGATTGCGGTGACGGTCGAACACGCCGGCAGCGGCGCCAAGCACGCCGCGCCGATAGCCCGGCGGGTGCTGGACGTTTATTTTCAGTCGCCGACCGCCGAAGCTGACGGGTTCACCGCCGCTTCTTCCGGTTGAGGAAAGGAAAGTTTGCGCAGCGGTTCATTCGACGTAAAAATCGGATTGTTTCTACGCCGGTTTTTCGACTTGGATTACGTG
>CAZKLI010000199.1:0-3204 GCA_964553575.1 uncultured Chromatiales bacterium | reverse complement strand
GCGCAAAGACGAACGTCGGCACGGTTCGGCATCGCCGCGCTGCCCGCCGATGGTGCTTCGGCCTCCTTATGAATTCCGGCGAGCACGCACCGCGCGGGCGAGGTCGAGCGCCTGGCGATGCACGGCGACGTCGTGGACGCGGAACATCCGAACGCCCGCGAGGAACCCGAGCACCGCCGCTGCGCAACTGCCGGCGGCGCGTTCGGCGGGCGGCGGGTCTCCGGCGCCGTCAACCGCCGCGATGAACCGTTTGCGGCTCGCGCCGAGCAGCACCGGCGGGCCGATTTCAACAATCGACGAAAGATTCGCAAGCAACGCCAAGTTGTGCTCGAGGGTCTTGCCGAAACCGATGCCGGGGTCGAGCACGACGCGCTCGGGCGACACCCCTTGCGCGCACGCCGCTTCCATGCGTTCGCGCAGAAACGCGCAGACTTCGGACACCACGTCTTCGTAACGCGGGTCGTCCTGCATCGTCGCAGGTTCGCCCTGTATATGCATCAGGCACACCGGCACGTCGCGCGCCGCGGCCAGCTCGAACATCGCAGGGTCATCGCGCCCCGCCGAAACGTCGTTGATCATGCCCGCGCCCGCGTCGAGGGCGGCTTCGGCGACTTCGGCGCGGGTCGTGTCGATGCTGATCAACTTCTCGGGCAAGGCTTGCGCGATTGCCGCGACGACGCCGAGCACGCGCCGCTTCTGTTCGGCGACCGGCACGCGTTCCGAACCCGGGCGCGTGGACTCGCCGCCGACGTCAATGACGCCGGCGCCTTCGCCGGCCATCGTCACCGCCCGCTTAAGCGCCGCTTCGGGGGCAACGTAGCGGCCGCCGTCGGAGAAGCTGTCGGGCGTAACGTTCAGGATGCCCATCAGCACCGGCTCGGTAAAACCGTCCACGTCACTGCTTCCTTGAATAACGCCGGATCGTCCCGCCGACGTCAAAGGCCGCCAAATCCCGCCCGAGGATGACTTCGGTTCGGTGCCCTTGCGACGCCGCCGCGAGCAATTCGTCCTCGCCGACGCCGAACGCAAGCACGTGGGTCAACACCGCGAGGCGCGGCGACGCCTCAGCCAGCACCCTGGCGACGTCCTGCGGAGAGGCGTGATACGCGAGCACCTTTTCAAGCCGCGGGTTGCGGCTGCGCAAATGCTCGGAAGCGCCGCCGATCTCGTGAATCAGCAAGTCGGCGCCGCGCGCGTGCTTGACCAAGTTGCTCGAATAACGCGTGTCGCCCGAAATCACCGCCGAACGTCCTGCGTAATCCACGCGATAACCCCAGGCTTCGAGGTCGCCGTGGTCAACGCGGAACGCCGTGACCTTCAAGTCGCCGGCTTCATAGACGACTCCTTCGGCCACCTTGCGGGCGTTATAGGCGATGCCTTGCGGTGCGAGTCCGGTACGTTGCAGCCGCGCGCGAATGTCCACTTCGTACGCGGCGACCAGATGCTCGAGATGGGCGCCGACGCCCGCCGGCCCCCAGACTTCAAGCGGTCGTTCGCGCCGAAAGACCCAGCCCGACATCAGCAAATCGGGCAGACCGACGAGATGGTCGTAATGAAGATGGGTGATGAACACCTTGTTGATTTCGGGAAACGGCAAATACAGCTGATAGACGCGCTGAGCCGCGCCGCGTCCTGCGTCGAACAGCAGCTTCCGCGGCCCGGCCTCGACCAGCACCGCCGGCCCGAAACGTTCGATTTGCGGCGCCGGCGCGCCGGTGCCGAGCAAGGTCACGACCAGCACCTCGGCGCGCAACGGCGCCGCAAGCAGCAAGACCAGCGGCAGGAAGACGCGGCGTTTCATCGCTTCACCGTCAGCGCCGCAAGAAACGCCTCCTGCGGCACCTCGACCTTGCCGATCTGCTTCATGCGCTTCTTTCCCGCCTTTTGCTTTTCGAGCAACTTCCGCTTGCGCGTCACGTCACCGCCGTAACACTTCGCGGTAACGTTCTTGCGCAACGCCTTGACCGTCGTCCGGGCGATCACCCGCGAACCGAGCGCCGCCTGCACCGCGACGTCGAACATCTGGCGGGGTATCAGCTCCCGCATCCGTTCGACCAGCGCGCGCCCGAGCGACTGGGCGTTTTGCCGGTGCACGATCAACGACAGCGCGTCAACACAATCACCGTTGATCAGAACGTCCAGTTTTTCCAGCGACGCGGGCTGATAACCCGACAGCTGATAATCGAACGACGCGTAGCCGCGCGTCGCCGACTTCAGCCGGTCGAAGAAGTCAAGCACGATCTCACCGAGCGGCAGGTCGAACTCGAGCGCCGCCTGCTTGCCCGCGTAATGCAGCTTCTTGCGCACGCCGCGCTTTTCGATGCACAGCCCGATGACGTCGCCGACGTAATCGGGCGGCGTCAGCACCGAGACCCGCGCCACCGGCTCAAGAATCTCCGCGACCTCCCCCGGCGGCGGCAGCTGCGCCGGGTTGTGCACCTCGACCGTCGCGCCGTTCCGGGTGAGCACCCGGTAAGTCACCGTCGGCGCGGTGACGACGATTTCAAGCCGATACTCACGCTTGAGCCGCTCCTGAACGATTTCCAGATGCAGCATGCCCAGAAAACCGCAGCGGAAACCGAACCCCAGCGCCACCGAGGTCTCGGGCTCATACACCAGGGAGGCGTCGTTCAAGCTGAGCTTGTCGAGCGCGTCGCGCAGCAATTTGTAATCGTCGGTGCTCGCCGGGAAGACGCCCGCGAACACGCGCGGCTTGACCTGCCGGAAGCCCGGCAACGCCGCGGCGGCAGGGCGTGAGGCCTGGGTGATCGTGTCGCCGACCCGGGCCGCGTGAAGATCCTTGACCCCGGCGATGATGAAACCGACCTCGCCGGCTTCAAGCGTGTTGCGCTCGACGCGCTCGGGCGTGAACACGCCGAGGGCTTCGACCTGATGCACTGCGCCGGCGGCCATGAACAGCACCCGGTCTTTTCTCTTGAGGCTCCCGTCCATGATCCTGACCAACGACACGACGCCGACGTAGCTGTCGAACCACGAATCGACGACCAACGCTTTCAGCGGCCCCTCGGGGTCGCCCTGAGGCGGCGGCACCTGCGACACCAGGACGCGCAAAAGGTCGGCAACCCCTTCGCCGGTCTTGGCGCTGACCGGAACCGCCTTCGACGCGTCGAGCCCGATGATGTCTTCGATTTCACGCTTGACGCGCTCGGGGTCGGCGGCTTGCAGGTCTATCTTGTTCAGCAC
>CAZKLI010000198.1:0-4347 GCA_964553575.1 uncultured Chromatiales bacterium | reverse complement strand
ATCAATTACTTGGCCGACGAGTTCAAGCGCGACCAGGGCGTTGACCTTCACGAAGACCCGCTCGCGTTGCAGCGGCTCAAGGAAGGCGCCGAAAAAGCCAAGATCGAGCTGTCCTCAAGCCAGCAGACCGAGGTCAACCTGCCGTACATCACGGCCGACCAGGCGGGGCCGAAGCATCTGAACATGAAGCTGACCCGCGCCAAGCTCGAGTCGCTGGTCGAGGACCTGATCGACCAGACGATCGCCCCGTGCAAGCAGGCGCTGTCCGACGCGGGTCTCGGCACGTCCGATATCACCGACGTCATCCTGGTCGGCGGACAGACGCGGATGCCCAAGGTGCAGGAGAAGGTCAGCGCCTTCTTCGGCAAGGAGCCGCGCAAGGACGTCAATCCGGACGAAGCGGTCGCGGTCGGCGCCGCGGTGCAGGCCGGGGTGCTCGGCGGCGGCATCAAGGACGTCCTGCTGCTCGACGTGACGCCGCTGTCGCTCGGCATCGAGACGCTCGGCGGCGTGATGACCAAGTTGATCGAGAAGAACACCACGATCCCGACTCACAAGGACCAGGTGTTTTCCACCGCCGAGGACAACCAACCGGCGGTCACGGTGCACGTGTTGCAGGGCGAGCGCGAGAAGGCGATGGCCAACAAGTCGCTCGGGCGGTTCGACCTGACCGGGATTCCGCCGGCGCCGCGCGGTATGCCGCAGATCGAGGTGTCTTTCGACATAGACGCCAACGGCATCCTCAACGTCTCGGCCAAGGACAAGGCGAGCGGCAAGGAGCAGTCGATCGAGATCAAGGCGTCGAGCGGGCTGTCCGAGGCCGAGATCAAGAACATGGTTGACGACGCCGAGAAGCACGCCGAGGAAGACCGCGAGTTCCAGGCGTTGGTCGCGGCGCGCAACCAGGCCGACCAGCTGCTTCACGCCACCGGGAAATCCCTCGAAGAGATGGGCGACAAGGTCGAGGCCGACGAGAAGACGCGCATCGAGACCGCCGCCTCGGAGCTGAAGGAAGCGTTGAAAGGCGACGACAAGGCGGCGATAGAGGACAAGACCAAGGCGCTCGCCGAGGCTTCGGCCAAGCTCGCCGAACGGGCGTACAAGGAAGCCGCCGAGGCCGAAGCCAAGAACGCCGCGGGCGGTGGGGCTCAAGGTGATGCCCCGGGTGAGACTCCGGGCGAGACCCCAGGTGAGGATTCGGGCGAAAGCCAAGACGCCGGCGCCTCGGGCGGCGGCAAGGACAATGTCGTCGATGCGGAATTTGAGGAAGTGGACGACGCGAAGAAGTAACGCGCCGTCGTGTGTTACCTCGTGCGGCGTTCTGCGCCTCAATATTTTGATTTAGGAGGAATAGATGAGGGAAGATGAATCTGAAGTCACTTGGGGGCGTTTAAGTACTGGTTTAAAAGTCCTGATTATCTTTATTCTTTTGTCTTTGCTAGGCTGTTGTTCGAGCTCAGGCTAGGGGTCGTCGAATGCAATATGGTCTGCATGGCGCTGCTAGGCTTACGGTTCTTTTCGTCGGGCGCCTGCGTTCAGCGCCCGGCAATTCACCTCAAGGGCGGCTCGTTCCTGCGTTGCAGGCCGGCACGTTGACAAGGGCGGCGGCTTGAAGCGCCGGTCGAAGGAGCGAAGCAGTGGCCAAGGACTATGACGAAGCGTTGGGCATCTCCCGCCAGGCCAACGCCGATGAAATCAAGAAAGCCTATCGCCGTCTTGCGATGAAGCTCCACCCAGACTGCAATCCCGGCCGCAACCCCGGCGCGACGGTCGGCACGTTGACAAGGGTGGCGGCTTGAAGCGCCGGTCGAAGGAGCGAAGCAGTGGCCAAAGACTATTACGAAGCGTTGGGCGTCTCCCGCCAAGCCAACGCCGATGAAATCAAGAAAGCCTATCGCCGTCTTGCGATGAAGCTCCACCCAGACCGCAATCCCGGCGACGCCGAGACCGAACGGCGTTTCAAGGAGGTCAAGGCGGCCTACGAAGTGCTGTCGGACGAACAGAAACGCGCCGCTTACGACCGCTTCGGCCACGCCGGCGTCGAGGCGGGCGCCGGCGGCGCAGGCGCCGGTGCGGGTTTCGGCGGCGGCTTCGGCGGTTTCTCCGACTTCAACGACATCTTCGGCGACATCTTCGGCGGTGCGTTCAATCAAGGCGAGCGTCGCGCGTCGAACGTCTATGCCGGCAGGGACGTCGAGTACGGCATCATGCTGACGCTTGAGGAAGCGGCGCTGGGCACCGAGAAGCACATTCGTGTCACGACGCCGAAAGCGTGCGCGACCTGCAACGGCTCGGGCGCCAAGCCCGGTTCGGGCGTCAAGGACTGTGCGACCTGCCGCGGAACCGGCGAATTGCGTATGCAACAGGGCTTCTTCTCGGTGCGCCAGACTTGCCCGCAGTGCCGCGGGCAGGGGCGCGTCATCTCCGAGCTGTGCGCCGATTGCGGCGGCGGAGGCCGCGTCAACAAGGCGCGTGAGTTGTCGGTCAAGATACCGGCGGGCGTTGACGACGGCGACAGCATCCGGCTTGCGGGAGAGGGAGAGGCTGGCGGTCGCGGCGGGCCGGCGGGGGATTTATACGTCAGGGTCAGGATCAAACCGCATAAGCTGTTCAAGCGCAGCGGTGCGAACCTGCTGATCGAGGTGCCGGTGCCTTTGGTGACCGCGGCGCTCGGCGGCGAGATCGAGGTGCCGGGACTCGACGGGCGATTCAGGCTCAAGGTGCCCGCGGGCACCCAGAGCGGTCAGCAGTTGCGCATCCGCGGCAAGGGGGTGAAGTCGGTGCGCGGCGATGGGCGGGGCGACGTTGTTTGCCGGGTGCAGGTCGAGGTGCCGGTTCATCTGACCGGCGAGCAGAAAGAGCTGCTGCGCAAATTGGACGCGACGTTCTCGGGCAGCGGCGGCAGGCACACGCCGAAAGCCGAGAGCTGGTTCAAGGGCGTGAAAGATTTCTTCAAGGGGTTGCACCTCTTTTAATGTATAGTGCCGATGATCATGAGCCTCTTGAAAAAAGGAAAGATCGAATGACGGTGAAAATTGCGGTCAACGGCGCCGCCGGACGCATGGGTCGCGCGGTGATGGAGACGGTGACATTGTCGGACGCCGCAACGCTGGTCGCCGCGTACGACCTGGAAGCCGAATCCGGCGGCGACGCGGCGCCGGTCGGGATTCAACAGGCCGGTGCGATGGACGCCGCCGGGTTCGACGTGCTGATTGATTTCTCGTCGCCCGAGGGCGTGCTCGAGGCGTTGGGGCGCTGCGCCGCGCAGGGCAAGGCGGCGGTGGTCGGCGCCACCGGGTTCGACGCCGGGCAGCGTACGCGGATCAAGGCGTTCGCCGACTCGATTCCGCTGGTGGTCGCACCGAACATGAGCCTCGGCATGAACCTGTGCTTTCAACTGCTGCGGTCGGCGACCGAAGCGCTCGGCGAGGAAGCCGACGTCGAGATCATCGAAGCGCACCACCGGTATAAGGTCGATGCGCCGTCGGGGACCGCGCTGCGCATGGGCGAGATTGTCGCCGACGCTCTGGGTCTCGACCTCGCGCGTTGCGCGGTCTATGGCCGTCAGGGCAAGACCGGCGTGCGTCCGGACAAGGCGATCGGGTTTCATTCGATTCGCGCGGGTGACGTTTTCGGCGAGCACGTCGCGTCGTTCTCGTTCGCCGGCGAGGAGATCGAGATCAAGCACCGGGCGTCGAGCCGCCTTGCGTTCGCCCGTGGCGCCGTGCGCGCCGCAGTGTGGCTGGCGGGGCGTGCGCCGGGACGCTACGGCATGGACAGCGTGCTCGGTCTTTAGGCTTGCGTCCTTTCTTGCGGGCGTTCCGTTCGCGTATCCGCTCCTGCCGACGGTGCAGCGTCGGTGTCGGCAGACCACCTCAGGCGTTTGGGTGAGTGGCGGGTTTTGACCCGGCCTTTTTTGCGGATGCCCGCCGCGTTGCGGTATGGCTGCCCGGACGTTGATCTGAGCGTGCGCCGGGGCGTTACGGCATGGACAGCGTGCTCGGTCTCTAGCTTCCGTCCTTTCTTGCGGGTGTTCCCCGCGCCGGTGATGTCGCGTCAATACTGGCGTCTGGCTTCGAACGCTTGGGCGAGCGTTGTTGCGTCTATGAACTCCAATTCGCCGCCCGCCGGCACGCCTTGCGCGAGCCGCGACGAGGCGACGTTGTATTTGGCCGCCAGTTCACTGATCAGATGTGCGGTGACGTCGCCCTCGACCGTGGTGCCGGTGGCGAGAATCAGTTCCTTGATTTCGCCGTCGCCGAGTCTTTTTTCGAGCAAATCCATGCCGATTTCCTCGGGGCCGATGCCGTCGAGCGGCGACAGCTTGCCGTGCAGAACGAAGTATTT
>CAZKLI010000197.1:0-2568 GCA_964553575.1 uncultured Chromatiales bacterium | reverse complement strand
GTCATCACGTCACGACGCCGGGTTACACAAATATAGCAGCCAATTTTCTTGTCGCCCGCAGGGCCGAACACGACTCACGCCTGCAATTAAAGCACAAAAGACTTGAAAAAATATAGTGTGCCGGGCAGGCACACAATGAAGCAGAGACAAATGGTCGGGCGGATACCGCTTCCACGATACCTAAATATACCCCATCGCGGAATTCAAAACCAAGGTCTGATGCGGTTGACCACCCGCCGGATGATGACGGCAATTTCAAGGAGATGCGAACGCCGCACCGCCCGCTTCTTTCAGGCCGACAAGCGGGCGGGAAATTATTCCAACGCGCCTTCCAAGAACACCCTGATCCTCAACTGGGCGCCTTGCGTCAGCCCCGGCACTCTCAAAGTCGCCGGAGTAACCCGCGCGTTGCGCAACGCCGTTGCAGCCGAAGCCGTTAAGGTTTGTGACCTCGCCGCTTCTGGCCTCAGGCTGACACCGATAATCCTGCTTACGCTGCCCATGGTCAGTGTCACCTCGCTCGGCCCAACGTTGAGAAACTCGCTCGGCTCCAACTCCACTTCGACGCTTTCACTCGCATCCAGAACGCTTCCCCCAAGTTCCAGCGTCACATAAACGGTTGAACCAAGCGTCGGCGCTTCATCCAGAGACGGCGGGTCAAACGACAGCATGAACAAGCGCTCAACCCGCACCGGCAGCGTCGCATCCTCTTCGAGACGAACGCCTGAAGCCGCGGTCACGGTCAGGGTGCCCACCACGTCCGAAAATCCCATCGCAGAGACTCTGGCCGCCGTCCCGAAACCATTGTTCTCGGTCAACGTAATCTGTGCCGGTGTCACACCCAACCCATCGCCTGCGACCGACAGGTTCAGCACCGCTTCCTGACTTGCTTGAAGCCCGTGGCTGGCACGCAAGCGCACCGACACGTCACTCCGCGCGCCGTCGGTCAGCACTACTTCGTCCGCGCCGAATTCCACCGCCACTTGCGGCAACACCACGTTCACCCGCAGCGGCGGCTGCTCGTCCGCCGGGAACTCGTCACTGCCCTCGAGCGCAGACGTAATCAACGCCGTCCCAAGCGGTGCGTCCGCACCCGCCGAAATCACCGTTTCACGCCGCGTCGTTTCTTCGCCGTCAAAGGTCAGACCCAAGACCGGTGAACCGGAAAAAGAAAGACCGCCCGACACCGTCAACGTCAACGTCGCCGACTCGCCGGCCAGCAACGTCGGCGTCAACGTCACCGCGAACGCAGCAGTGCCGCCTTGTGCAATCTCAACTTCGTCCGGCCCGAATCTCACCGACACCCTTGCCCTCCCCTCCAAAACCAGCGGTTCGTCCTTCTGAATTGCGATACCGTTGGCGGAAACTCTTTCCACCCAGCTAGGGGTCATGCCGACCGTGCTGAACTGTTCACTTTGTGTGACGATGAAAGAAGCGCTTTCGGTGCTGCCCTGCGGGATGCTCACCTCATTCGTTACCGAGCCGCCGTCCGCCGACAATTCGACGGCGACGGTGAACGGCGCCACCCGGTCGAGCGTCAGCTTCAACCGGGTGGCGCCGAACGCAAGCGGCTCGCTTCCGGGCGCAAGGGAAAATCTCGGAACCCAGACAAAAGGCGCCCCCAAATTGCCAGCCATGCGCAAAATGCGCAAATTGCCGAGACCCAGAAACAGGTCGGGAGGCAAAACCCTCAGGTTGTTATCGTGTAAATATAATTCGTTCAGACTGCCGAGGCCTGAAAACACTCGCGACGGCAAACTCTCCAAACCGTTGGAATTTAGAGACAATATCTGCAATGCAGCAAGACCGGAAAAATCGCCCGGCCGCACGGTGATTATATTTTCCCCGGATACAACCAAGTTCCTTATCCCGGATAAATCCTCACCGGTTACCTCGGCGCAGTCGTCAACGCCGACGAGCCGATCCAAAATCCCGTCTTGAACCTGCACCGTCCTGTCGCACACCCCTTCCTTGATTATCACCCTTATCGTGCTCGAAGAAGATTCAAGGTGACTCCCGCGCCCCGACACCCGAACCGCCAATCGTCCGGTGATGAATCGCGCGTTCGTTGAGGAGGCTTGAGCCGTCACGCTTTCCGCACCGTCGCTCTCACCCAAAAACACCGTGAACGATTCCCGCGGCGCCTCTATCTCGTCGTCGTCGCTGATCGAAAACCGGATCACGGCCGCGGTCTCACCCGGCGCAATCATGATCGAACCGGAACCTGCGTCGCTGTAATCTTCAGCCGAAGCGGTGTCCTCCGCCCTGCCGGCCTTGTAAGGCACGGCGATTGTCGCTTGCGGTGCCGGCGCCGCGGAGACCGCGAGCGATGCCGTCCCGCCTTCCTCAACCTCGACTTCGGGAGAGTCAAAGGACAAAATCGTCGGATTCGCAGGCTCAGGCCTCGCCGTCACCGTGATCGCCGCATTTTGCCGGGCCGGACTCAAGGTCACCGACGGCAGCGACAATTCAAGCCCCAAGCTTGCAGTGACCGCGACTTCCACCTCACCGCTCAACGCCTCGGCGTTCTCCAGCGTCACCGACACTTGGGTTGACGCACCCGGCGTC
>CAZKLI010000196.1:0-1810 GCA_964553575.1 uncultured Chromatiales bacterium | reverse complement strand
TATTCGATGTACGTGGTGCTCGACCGCGCGCTGCCGGCGCTCGGCGACGGACTCAAGCCGGTGCAGCGGCGCATCGTTTATGCGATGTCCGAGCTCGGTCTCGACGCCGGCGCAAAGCCGAAGAAATCGGCGCGCACCATTGGCGACGTCATCGGCAAGTACCACCCGCACGGAGACGCCGCCTGCTACGAGGCGATGGTGTTGATGGCGCAGCCTTTCAGCTACCGCTATCCGCTGATTGACGGGCAGGGCAACTGGGGGGCAATTGATAACCCCAAGTCGTTTGCGGCGATGCGCTACACCGAAGCGCGGCTCAGCGCCTACGCCAAGACCCTGACCCGGGAGCTCGACCAGGGCACGGTCGCCTGGCGCGCGAACTTCGACGGCACGCTTGAGGAACCGGTGCGTCTGCCGGCGCGCCTGCCGAACTTGCTGCTCAATGGCGCCTCGGGCATCGCGGTCGGCATGTCAACCGATATTCCGCCGCACAACCTGCGCGAAGTCGCGGCTGCCGCCATCCGTCTGCTCGACTCGCCGAAAGCGACCCTCGCCGAACTGATGAAAGACGTCCGCGGGCCGGATTTTCCCGGCGGCGGAGAAATCGTCGGCGAACGCAAGGACGTCCGTGAGATTTACGAACAAGGCGCGGGGATGCTCCGGATTCGTGCGAGCTATGTCGTCGAGCAAGGCGAAATCATCGTCACTTCCTTGCCCTACCAGGTTCCGGCGACGCGGGTGCTCGAGCAGATCGCGGCGCAAGTGAGGGACAAGAAGCTGCCGTTGATCGAGGACCTGCGCGATGAATCCGATCAGGAGCATCCGGTCAGGCTGGTCGTCGTGCCGCGCGGGGCCAAAATCGATCGCGAACGCCTGATGTCGCATCTGTTCGCCACGACCGACCTCGAGTGCAGCCGCAGGGTCAATTTCAACGTCATCGGCAACGACGGCAAGCCGCAGGTCAAGAACTTCAAGACGCTGCTCGAGGAATGGCTTGCGTTCAGGAAAGAGACCGTCAAGCGCCGTCTCACGTGGCGGCTCGAGAAGATCGCCCGCCGTCTCGAGGAGCTCGAGGGGTTGATGATCGTGTATCTCAACGTCGACGAAGTCATCAGGGTCATCCGCAACGAGGACGACCCCAAGACCGAACTGGCGCGGCGCTTCAAGCTCAGCGAGGTGCAGGTGCGCGCGATCTTGGAGATTCGCCTGCGCCAGTTGGCGAAGCTCGAGGAGATTCGCATCCGTGAAGAACAAAAGGCGCTGACCGCCGAGAAGAAAGATCTTGAAGCGTGTCTCAAGTCGGCGCAGCGGCTGAAGACCTTGATCAAGAAAGAAATCAAGGCCGACGCCGACGCTTGCGGCGACGAACGGCGCACCCGGCTGGCGGCGCGCGAGGCCGCCGAGGAACTCAAGCACGAACAACTGACGTCGCCCGAGCAGCTGTCGGTGATCTTGTCGAGGATGGGGTGGGTGCGGACGGTGCGCGGCCACGACGTTGACGCGACCGAGCTTGAGTACCGCACCAAGGACGCCTTTCTTTCGATGTCGCGCAGCGACAACCGCCGCGACGCGGTCTTTCTCGACGGGCGCGGGCGTTGCTACAGCTTGCCCGCGCGCAAGCTGCCGTCGTCGCGCAGCCGCGGCGAGCCGTTGAGCAGTTATTTCTCCTTGCCGGGCGCGGTGAACTTCGTCGCGGTGATGACCGGCGGGCCCGACGACCTGTATTTGCTTGCGAGCGACAGAGGCTATGCGCTGCTCGTGCGCCTCGGCGATGTCACGGCGCAGAAGCGCGCCGGCAAGCAGGTGTTGAGCG
>CAZKLI010000195.1:0-8194 GCA_964553575.1 uncultured Chromatiales bacterium | reverse complement strand
GTGCTGATGCCGCCGGAGCAGAACGCGCCGAGCGAGTTCCGTTGGCGCGTCGTGACGACGGTCAACCCCGCCGCCGACGATTTCATGACCGCGTTCGTCTATGCGGCGCTGAACGACAGGGGGCGGCTGCTGCTCGCCTCCGAGGAGAACGCGCTGAACCTCGCCGATTTCCGCGTTGCAACCAACTACCCGACCCTGCCGTTTCGCAACGAACAGTGGCTGCTGCTGATTTACGGCGTCCCCGCCCTGTTGCTTGCACTCGGCGCCCTACGCCGCGCCAAGAAAGCGGCATGACCGCGGGACGCCCCCAAGCCGCCCCCCGCCTGCAACGGGGCGCGTCCGGAATTCTGTCGCTTGCGTTGACGGCGGTGCTTTCGCTGTTCTTCACCGCGGTCGTCGCGGCGACCGCGTTCAGCCTGCGCACCATGTTCTACGACTTCGACGTGCGCGAGGTCGTGATTCACGACCGCAGCGAGGTGCAAACGCAGGGTAACCGCTTCGACCAAGCCCTGCTTGACAAGCTCAGCGCGTTCAGCTACGTCAAATCCTTCGACCACGTATTCGAGGCCGGTCCGGTGACAACCACGCTCAAGCCGCTGCGGATGGACCGCTGCGAAGTGCGTCAGGGCGACTTCTACAGATTTGCGCAATGGCGCAGAAAGCACAAGAACGAACGAATCGCCGCACCGTCTCAGCCGCGCGGCTGGAACTACCGCAGCAACAACGTGCAGCACGCAATCAGCGGACGTCTGAAAGCGCCGGCGAACGGCGTCACTTACTACGATGCCTACGCCTATTGCAAAGCCGCGGGCGGGCGCCTGCCTTTCGGCGACGAATGGACCGCCGCCGCCGCCGGGCAAAGCGGGCGTCTTTACCCGTGGGGCGACAAGTTCAACGAGTTTGACTGGCCCTATCTCGACCCGTTGCTCAACGCCGCGCAGCAATGCGGCTTGAGCAACGAAAGCGACACGCCCGAAGGCTTGCGCAACATGGGCGGCGTCGTGTCGGAATGGGCGCAAAACCGCAGCAACCCCCTCAGGCCGACGATCCACGGCGGCAACGCTTACAACCAGCCGCGTCAAATCTACAGCCTCAACGTGCTCTACCGTTACGCGCCGCCGGAATACCGTTCGCCGTACGTCGGCTTCCGCTGCGTCTATGAAGACCGCCCGGGACAAGCCCAAAAAGCAGCGGCCCAAAAAGCGCCGGCCCAAAAAGCACTGACACGGGGCAAGAAAGGCGCCAAGCAAAAGAAGAAAAAGCCGAGGCGCCCGAGGACGCCGTGGAAAACCACGATTGACGCGGTCCCGCTCACGCCCGGCGACTACGAGACCGGCGCACCCCGCGACGCCAGACTGCCGTCGTTGCTGGTCAACTTGCCGCGCGACAAACTTCACCTGCTCGAACGCCTGTTCCGAAGCGGCGCCGAGCAAGGCGACCGCAAGCTGTTCTTCATGAGGCGTGAAGTGACGCGCGGGCAGTACGCGAGTTTTCTGCGCGACCCCCTGGTCAAGCTCGGGCTGTACGCCGACGAGAACGAACCGAAAGACCACGACTACCGCCCCGCGGACTGGGACGAACAGATGCGCCGTCCCGAGTTGCCGGTGGCCAACCTGGATTGGTGGAGCGCACACGCGTTCGCCGCGTGGGCCGGCGGACGCCTGCCGACCGGCGACGAATGGATATCGGCCGCCTCGTCGCAAGGGCGCAACGTCTATCCGTGGGGCAACCGCTTCGTCCCCGGCAACGCGGTCAGCGGCGAATTGAAGCTGACTTCGGTGCAGGCCGCGGGTTCAGGCGCGGGCGACGTCACCGCCGACGGCATCCTCGACATGGGAGGCAACGTGTCGGAGTGGACTCAGAGTACGAGCGTCGCCGACGGCGGCTACATCATCGTCGTCAAAGGCGGCAACTACCTGCTGCCCGGCGAAGAAACCTCACGAATGGACTTCAGAAATTCGGTGCCGCCCAACCACGCGTCGCCGGCGATCGGCCTGCGCGTGGTGTTCGACCATAATCTCGCGACCTGGAACCTGCCGTGGTCCGGCGGTATCGAGAAAACCGGCGATTCAGAGGCGAACGGACGGTAATGGGCCTGAGCTTAGCTTGCCCCGCTTCAAGGATATGCGCTGAAGAAACTGGAGATTCTTGGTTATTTATACGGCCCCAAAAAGCGCTCGCCATTGAAATGGATGATGTGGGACGGCGCATCAGCAACCCATACCTCCGTTTCCCATGCGATGTCACCGAGAAATCTTTTCATGAGAGACCGGGTTGGAAACGCCGTTACATAAACCAGTCCGGCGGTTGATTCCGCGAAAAGAGCACTGAGCTCAGCATGGCGCTTGCCGTCAACGGGACCGTGACTTGTGACCGATTCGACCAATAGCAGCCAGTCTCTCATGGTGTCGTGCAATATAACGTCCGGCATTTTTCCGTGCAGATCCACGTTCACACCGAGGTTATCCAAACGCTCCTCGTCGAAGTACCCCCATTTATCCCCGGTGTCTCCAACGTAAATCAGAGTGCCGCCGGGAACGAAACGCGGAGCAAAATCTTCAATGACGGAACGAATTAAATCGCTGTGTTCGCCGGGACTGATATGGATTTCTCTTCCCGGCGCCGTTTTAACTGGAACCAAATTCTGTCGACGTTCCTCAGCGTAACGTGTAACCAACGTTGTGTGCCCGGCTAAATAAGACGCCAGCGCAGCACGCCACGCCGGGGTGCCGAAAGTACGCAACAGAGCAAGCGCGCTAGGCTCAATTTGATAGACGGCCTGGGGACTATTCACCGGACGGTCAGGCTTGTCGGGGTTGAGAAGCGTAATTCCGGCGTCACAGAATTGATGCATTGTCTGGCGACGAAAAGTTTCACGGGTGTTTGGAGCATATTCTTTATCGTAATGCCTCCGCACCCACTCCATGATAGGTGTAATGCCCATAAGCGGATTCTCGGCTTCGTTCCATTCCTTATCCGGTGTGAGGTTCAGCATAGCCAGCAAACTCAAGGCAGAACGCTCATTTTGTTGGGCCCGAGGAAAGCCCAGTGAGATGATGATCTGTTTAGCGGCGTTAAGATGACCGTCGCCGGTTTTCATGTGATTAGACTTCTCAGTTTGTCGTCAATCATCACTTGTGTAAGTTTTTTCTGCTTCATCGCCCACTTTCCGAATTTAATCAGTACGGCCCGGCTTGGATACTTCATCAGCCTGAGATCGGTTGCGTTGACCTGGGTATGTCCGTTGAAGCGGCGGAAATTCTTATCGACTTCGGTCGTATTCAGAAATGCAGCCAACCCGTAAGCCAAAGCCTGCGGCAAGCCGTGTTTGTTGTCATGAAACAGGTTCAAATGATTTTCAAACCCAAGCGCGGAAACCCCGTTGAACGCCCCGGGGTTCACCACGCTGGCTGTAATCCGGCGCTTTTCTTCTTTAGATGAAAAACGCCGCACTACGCAATAAAAGCCGCTGGGGTAAAGCCATTTTTCGGTTTCGCTGTTGCGGTGTATGGCGTTCGGTTTTTTTGTGCCGGTAATCGGCCAGTTTGTGCCGCCGTTGCTGAAATGTACGGGATAAAGCAAGGGCACCGCATCCGGCCGCGGTGTATCTCTCAGATGTTTTCTTAATCGGAAATCAACTACCGGCCCGGTTGATACCTGAACGCCCAAGTCAGCCGGAGAGTGCCCCAGAGAATGGCCCAGGGAATCATATACAGTTGAGGATGTTCCGGTGGTCTCTTTATTTGCCGGAGTGGGCACGTAGATAAATTTCTCGGGGTTGTCTGGAAGCACTATTTGATCAAACGGATGTTTATGGGAAGCAAAATCGGAAAATGTATCGTCCAACGAAGTGGAAACCGTAACCCGGCCTTGCCGGCCGCCGCGCTCAAGCCGGATGATGACGTTCTCCTGCAATACGTTGTCGTCTCTGAACGCCTTGTCGCGAGATTCAAACAGATGTATATGCCGAATAGCCGTGTGTTTAAGCATGAAAGCGCGAAAAGGGAAGTAGTACGGGCCGTTGCAAAAGCTTCGCGGAATAATTGCCACAATTTGTCCGCCAGGCGACGTCAGCAAAATGGACAACGCCAAGAAAGCCGAGTAAAGATTGACGGTCTCGATTCCCACCTGACGAAGGAGCAAACGGTGACGAGAACGGGATTTAATTTTTCGATACGGTGGATTGAGAATCACATGCGTGAACTCGTCCCGTCCGAATTGGATCGAGTTGACCGCGGCCTCTATGAAATCTCCGCCAAAAAGCGTTGCTGATACAGGCAATTTGGCGTTATACGCATTGATGGAATTGTGCAGCGCAACATGAAGACTCTCGTCTAATTCGTAGGCGGTCACGCTGATTTCATCAAATTCCAAATCTCTTGAAACGCACCTTTCAAGAAAAGCACTTGAAAGAGAACCGACGCCCGCTCCTGCGTCGAGCAGCTTGCAACCGTCGCCGGTCTTACGGAAAAGTCCGGCTAGAAACATCGCGGTTCTTGCCGGCGTGAAAAATTGCCCGAACTCCGATTTTTTCCTTGCCTCGGTTCTTTTCGACACCTGTAATCTTATTTTTTCAACGGTTGACAGCATTCGAAGTCTCTCTTTCTGTGTTCACGACGGCATGACGCAGAAAAATCATCATTCGTTGATATGGGCGGTGTTCGCTAAAACGCTTCTGTGTGCAGGTCTTCCCGTGCATTCTACCACCCCCGCCGAGGGGTGATTCTCGCCCGGAAACGGTTGAGAGTTCGTACAAACAAACCGGTGAAAACAAGCCGATGCGAAGCGCAAGAAGACCGTTGAGTAGCCCGAAAGAAACCGTTTGACTTGTCAGCAAGTCAAAAATCCCGGCGCCTTCGAAAGTGCGCCGGAACAACCCGCCGCCAAATTTTCAGAGATCAGGGTCATCGGCACGAATTCGGCGTACGGCGGGCAATGCTCTTTCCCTTACAGGCTTCCTCCTCAGGCCTCGAACTGCGCCAGATAGGCGAGCCATCTGTCGGCGTCGGCACGGGTCGCTTCAAACGTCAAGCACCGTTCGAACTCGCGCTTGGCTTCGGCGTATTGATCGAGATGCGCGTGAGCGACGCCTTTCATCAGCCGCATCCGGGCTTCTTTCTCCTCTTCGCCGTTCTCGTGAAACAAGCCGATCGCTTTTTCCAACGGCGCCAGCGCGCGGGCGTATTCACGGGCCGCGCTCCAAGCGCCGGCCAGCAGGCGGTAGCGCGCGGCGTCGAAGCCGCCCGAGGACTTCAACGCGCGCTCCAGAAGCACGCCGGCCTTGTACGGCAGCCGCCGGTGCAGATACAAGTTCGCCAACCGGTTCACGTCGGCGTTGCTCGTCAGCACGCCTTGCAGATAACCGAGTTCGGCCACCGCCAGCGCCCGTTCGGTGCGTTCAAGCTCGGCATAGACCGCCGAGAGTTGCCGCCAATGGCGCGCGGTCCGGGAATAATTCTCAACCAGCAGTTCGAACAGCTCGGCGGCGCGCGGATAACGCTTCAGCGACAGATTGAGTCCCGCGACAAACTCGTATTGGCGCTCGTCGGGCGCTTCGGTCTGCGCCAGTCCTCGCTCGCCCCACTCGAGCGCCTCGAGCAGACGCTCGAGGGCGGCGTAAGCCGAAGCGAGCAGGAAGCAAGCCTCGGCCGAGGGTCGTTCGACGCCGCGCATCCAATCCTTGAGCAGCGCGAGCGCTTCGTTGTAGCGCTCCTCGTGCAGATACAGCTGCGCAAGCCCGTACCGCAGCTGGTCGCGCACCGCGTCGGGCAAGGTCCCGCCGGCCAGCACCTTTTCAAAACGCACCGCCGCCGCCGCGTGGTCGCCGGCGCCGATCAAAGCGTTGCCCGCAAGCCGCTGGAACAAGGCGCGCTCATAATCGTTCAAGCTGCGCTTGTCGAGCGCACGGTCAACCGTCTCGACCGCAAGCGCGTATTCCTGTTGCTGCAACTGTTCCTCGGCTTCGGACAACACGCGGTAGGCGCTTTCGGAAACCAGGAATTTGCCGGCGGTCGCCGCGACCGGAAACAACAGGCACACGAGGAAAAACATCCGGCGCACGATTCTTACTCCAGACGAAACTCGATGGTGACCTCGACACCGGTGCGCCGGATCGCCTGTCCCTCGATGATTTGCGGCTGGTAACGCCACTTGGAGACGGCGCGCAAAGCGGCTCGGTCGAACACCTTGGGGGGATCGCCTTCGGTCACGCGCGCGTCCACGACGCTGCCGTCCTCGGCGATCGTGAACGCGACCCTGACCCAGCCTTCTATGCCGCGACGTTCGGCGCTCGGCGGATAGATTGGGCTGACCCTCGCCAGCGGCGCGATTTCGCGCGTGCGCGAGAAGCCGATGGCGTCGAACGTGCCGGTGATCGCCGGGACGTAAGACGGCGCCTGAAGACGCGGCGCCTGAAGGCGGGGAAGCGGCTCGGCCGGAACCGGGGCCGGCGGGCGGCTCTGCGGTTTCTCGATGCGCGGCTTCGGCGGAATAAAACGTTCTTTCTCAACCAGCGCCGTGTTGCGTTCGACGCGGACGAAGTCGAGCGACAGAGGCGGCTGTGAACGGTCGAAAGCAACGCCGTTTTCCGCGGCGGTCAGGTAGTGCATTAGCCAGAACAAGGCGCAAGTGACCGTCGCGGCGAGCATCGCAGCGCCCGGCCAGCGCCAAACGCGCCCGGAAGCGGTATGCAACGCGGGCGACGTCATTGCCCGGAGTGATTGCCCGGAGTCACTGTCCGGGGTCATTGTCCCGGGTCGGCGGCAATCGCGATCTTCTCAACGCCCGCAAGACGCACTTGGTCGAGCACCTCGACGAAGACGCCGTTGTTGGAACGCTTGTCGGCCTGTATCACCACCGCACCTTGGGGGTTTTCCAGGTGCAAGCGTTCGACGTTGGCGCGCACCGCGCGGATGTCAACGCGGCGCCGGTCTATCCAGATCTCGCCGGCGGCGTTGATTGCGACGATGATGGCCGCGTGTTCCTGCACCGTCGCGGTCGCCGCCGACGGGCGCTCGACCGAGATGCCGGATTCCTTGATGAAAGACGCCGTGACGATGAAAAAAATCAGCATGATAAACACGACGTCGATCATCGGCGTCAGATTGATTCCGGCGTCGTCTTCGACCGGCGCGTTGTCCCGGCGTCTTCTCATCGCATCGCCCTCATCCCATCGTCAGGCGGTCGTGCAATTTTCGCACTTCGCGCGCGGCGCGTTTCTGCAACTGCGCCGAGAAGTAAAGCCCCGACAACGCGGCGACCATGCCGGCCATCGCGGGTATGGTCGCGACGGTGACCCCGTCGGCGACCGCGCGGATTCCGCCCGCCCCGCCGGCGCCGAACACCGACATACCCTCGAATACGCCGATCATGCCGGTGACCGTGCCGAGCAAACCCAGCAACAGACTGACGCTGACCAGCACCTTGACCAAGCCGATGTGCCGTTCGAGGCGTTGGCGGTATTGCGACAACCAGCAGACGCGAATCATCCTCGAAGCGTGCGAATGCTTGTCGGCGCGCGCGCGCCATCGTGCGGCGACGTCGGATACGAAAGATCGCTGCTGGGCGAAATACCAGTAGCGTTCGATGATCAGCAGCCAGATAAAGAAAGTCACACCCAAGATGACCGCGAGTACCGGCCCGCCGCTTTCGAGCAGCGCGCGAATCGGCTGGTAGAGATCAGGGATCATCACGTTGCGGCGCCGGTCGGGGCCGACGTCATCCCCCCCTCGGTCTGACTTTCAGCGTGGACGGCGAGCAGGCCCGCGCTTTGCGCTTCGAGAACTTCCCTGATTGCACGGCTGCGGGCGCTTACGAGCGTGTGCAGCAGCAAGATCGGCACGGCGACAATCAGTCCCAGCGCGGTCGTCACCAAAGCTTGGCTGATACCACCCGCCATCAGCTTCGGGTCTCCGGTGCCGAACAACGTGATGGCCTGAAAGGTCTCGATCATGCCGGTAACGGTGCCGAGCAAGCCGAGCAACGGTGCAATCGCGGCGAACACCTTCATCGCGCCGAGCCCGCGTTCCAGCGACGGCACTTCCTTCATTACCGCGTCGTCGAGCTTCAGTTCCAGCACTTCGTAGTCGGTGCCGGCGCCGCGTTCGGCGCCGGCGACCGCCAGCACCCGCCCGAGCGGATTATCTCCGGGGCGGCCGACGTCGCGGCTTTGGCGGTCCACGGCACGGCGCAGGGA